>NZ_JBEXSJ010000052.1:0-51849 GCF_040613535.1 Kribbella sp. NPDC006257 | reverse complement strand
CCGCCTCCTTCAGGTATTGCTGGTAGACGGCTGCCATCCAGCTGGTGCCGAGCACCTCCGCCACCGGCGCGGCCGGAGTCGCCGCGGCGACCTCAGGTGCGTTGTCCGCCGGAGTCACCGGCGCTGTTGCCTGCGCGGGCGCAGGCGAAGTACTGGCGGCGGCCTTCTTGGCCGCGCGCTTCTTCGGCGGGTTCTTCTCGAACTCCTCCGCCAACCGTCGTACGACGGGTGCCTCGATCGTCGAGGACGCCGATCGGACGAACTCTCCCATGTCGTTCAGCCTGGTCAGAACGACCTTGCTGGTAACTCCGAGCTCTTTCGCGAGCTCGTAGACCCGGACCTTTGCCACTACTCTCCCTCTGGTCCGAGCCTGGGGCGCGGACCGTTAGTTGACGTACATGCTCATCGCAGTGCACTCATCGCTGTGTATCCATCACTTTTGGACACTCATCGAGTAGTCATGAGTCGATGACCCGCCTTCATGTCGTCGCCGCACCCCGGTCGAGGCGCCGCGAGCGGCCGGATGGCCGCACTTGATTACTGCGTACTACTCACTGCTTCCCGAACGAGTGACACGTCCAGCGGACCCGCGACCTTGAAGGCCCGCGGGAACGCTTTGCGTCGCTCAGCGAGATCGAGACAGCCGACGACCGGGTGCAGGTGCGCCCCACGCCCGGGTGCCCGGCGAGCGGCGTCCGGAAGGACGAATCCTTCCGACACCGTCATCCGCAGCAGCCTGGTAGGACTGTCCCGCTTCCGGCATCCGATGCAGGTCCGCTTCTGAATTTTCCCAGAGCGCACGACTGCACCAGCTGTCACAGACGATCAGTCTACCTTCTCGTCCTCACGAGTCACATCGGTATCCGGCCGGATGTCGATCCGCCAGCCGGTGAGCCGGGCTGCGAGGCGGGCATTCTGCCCTTCCTTGCCGATCGCGAGCGAGAGCTGATAGTCGGGAACGACCACCCGCGCAGCGCGCGCCGCGGCGTCCACGACCTCTACAGAGGAAACCTGCGCCGGTGACAGCGCATTCCCCACGAAGGTCGCCGGGTCGTCGCTGTGGTCGATGATGTCGATCTTCTCACCGTGCAGCTCGTGCATGATGTTGCGCACCCGCTGGCCCATCGGGCCGATACAGGCGCCCTTGCCGTTCACGGACGGGTTCAGGGTGCGGACCGCGATCTTGGTCCGGTGCCCGGCCTCGCGCGCGATCGCGGTGATCTCGACGGTGCCGTCGGCGATCTCCGGTACCTCGAGCGCGAACAGCTTCTTGACCAGGTTCGGGTGCGTCCGGGAGACGGTGATCTGCGGGCCCTTGAAGCCCTTGCGGACGCCGACCACGTAGACCCGCAGCCGGGAACCGTGCTCGTACTTCTCCCCCGGCACCTGCTCCGGGGCCGGCAGCACGGCCTCGATCTTGCCCAGGTCGACCATCACCGAGCGCGGGTCGCGGCCCTGCTGGACGATGCCGGACAAGATGTCGCCCTCCTTACCGGAGAACTCGCCGTACCGGACATCGTCCTCGGCGTCGCGCAGCCGCTGCAGGATGACCTGCTTGGCCGTGGTCGCCGCGATCCGGCCGAAGTCGGCGGGCGTGTCGTCGAACTCGCGCGCGACCGTGCCGTCCTCGGCCAGCTCCCGCGCCAGCACGGTGACGTGCCCGGTCTTGCGGTCCAGCTCCACCCGGGCCTGCTGCTGAGCGCCCTCGGTGCGGTGGTAGGCCACCAGCAGGGCCTGCTCGATCGCCTCCACGACGATCTCGAACGCGATGTCCTTCTCGCGTTCCAGGGACCGCAGGACGGCCATGTCGATATCCATCAGTTCTCCTCTGCCGCGCCGTCAGCGGCGGAATCAGTGTCGTCGGTGCCGGCTGGCCGGTTGAACTCGATCTGGATCTTGGCCTTCTCCACGTCGGCGAAGGCGATGGTGCGGTGCTGGCCGCGGACGTCCAGCAGGGCGGCCTCGTCGGTGACGGAGGTGATCCGCCCGGTCACCTTGTGGCCGCCCGTCAGCGTGACGGCGACCAGCCGGGTGAGGTTGCGGCGCCAGTGCCGGGGCAGCGTGAGCGGCCGGTCGACACCAGGGCTGGAGACCTCCAGCGTGTAGGCGCCGTCGCCCATCACGTCGTCGGCGTCCAGCGCCTTGGAGATCGCCCGGGTCACCTCGGCGACGTCGTCCAGGCTGATGCCGCCGTCGCGGTCCACCAGGACCCGCAGCTGGCGCCGCTTGCCGGCCGAGATGATGTCGACCTCTTCGACGTCGCAGCCGAACTGCTCGACGATCGGCCGCAGAAAGTTCTCGAGGCTCGTAGGGTCCGTGTGGTCAGTCTTTCGGCTCACAGGTAGACCTGCCTCTCTCCAGTTGTGTCACCCGTTGCAGCTCCCGGCGATCCGGCCGAGAGCAGTAGTCCACCTTATCCGGCCCGCCGAGTGGTCCGGCCATGCGCCTCCATCCGGGATATCGTTCGGGCCGTGCAGACCGAGCCCCCTCGACTGCCGCGTCGTGCTGTTCTGCGGAGTGCCGCCGCCCTTGCGGCCACCGCGACTCTGCTCACCGGCTGCGAAGACGAGAAAGACAAGAGCGGTACCCCGGGCACTTCCGAGGGGCCGGGAAGCGCCACGCCTCCGCCGCCGAGCACCGACCCGGCTGTGGTCGCGGCGCTGACGGTGGCCGCCACCCAGGTCGAGCAGCTGTCCCTGCGCTACAGCGAGGTCGGCCAGGCCTACCCGAAGCTGCGCGCCCAGCTCGCGGCCGGGGTGAAGAACCACGCCACCCAGCTCGCCGGGCTCAAGGAGATCGGCGGTTTCGAGCCGCCGCAGCCAGGCAAGCTCCCAGCTCTCCCCGGCAACGCCGTCGCGGCGCTGGCCGACCTGGCGAGCCGCGAGCAGAAGTTGTCGGTCAGTCACGCCACCGCCGCCGCGAAGGTGTCCGGCGAGGCGGCCCGGGTGCTCGCGATGCTCGCGGCCGGCGAGAGCCAGCTCGCTGCCCTTCTGACGCCCAGGAAGAAGGCGGCAAGTTGACCGAGAAGGACGCTCTGCAGGCCGCCCTCGCCGGCGAGCACGCGGCGATGTACGGCGTGGGCGTGGCCGGCGGCAAGCTCTCCGGCGCACGCTTCGCTCAGGCCACCGCCGCCTTCGAGGAGCACCGCCGCCGCCGGGACCAGCTCGCCGAGCTGGTGATCCAGGGCGGTGAGACCCCGGTCGCCGCGGAACCGGCGTACGACCTGCCGCAGGCTGTCACCGACGCGGCGACCGCGGCGGCCCTGGTGCTGCTGATCGAGCGACGGCTGTCGGTCGTGTACGCCGACCTGGTCGAGGCCGCCGAGCAGGTGCCGGTCCGCACACTCGCGATCCAGGCCCTGATCGACACCTCGCGTGCCCAGCTCACCTGGGGCGGCACCGCGCAGGCCTTCCCCGGCCAGAGCTGACCTTCCCCGGCCAGAGCTGATCGCCGTGCGTGTGCGTTCGACCACGCATCGCTGACAAAACGGTCCGATAACGAAGAATTTCCGCATCAGTTACGGGTGATCCGGAATTCGTTGCGTACTCCCCTTTACTCGGAGCGCGACCTTCCCTATATTTTCGGCCACGGAGACTGGGGGGTCGCCGGGCAATCACCAACGCAGCAACGAGTTCTGTCCCGATGGTGGTCGGGTGTCAGTGCGGCGCGTGGCGATTGATCCAAGGCTGAATCAAAAGCGTCTGACCGTGCCTTCATTGCGTTTTCCAACAACTTCTTGAGCCGCGTCGCGGATCGGCTACGGAGGGTAGCGAAGCATGCGTACATTCGACCTGATCACCGGCGAAAGCCTATTGGTGAAAGATCTCCGAGTGGTTCGCTGGGAGCAATACGAGCTCGGCGGGCAAATGCCTTTCCAGGCCATGTGGTACTCCGTTCCGCCAGGCTCGGAGAGCCCGATCGACCAGCACCCCGAACTCGAACTCTCGATCGTCGTCGCCGGTACGGCGCACGTGCTGGTGGGCGGCGAGGTGCACGAGATCACGCACGGCAACGCCTTCCTGCTCAGCAGCACCGAAGCGCACGTCGTACAGAACCGGTCGGATGACGAACTGCTGACCGTCTTCAGCGCCTACTGGATGCCCATCGCGGGCGCCGACGAGGGTGAAAGACCGACCGAGGCAGTAGCGGCCGGCCATGTCTGAGCCGCCGGTCACGGTCTTCACCTTCCCGCAGCCGACCGTCAACGGTCCCCTGCATGTCGGGCACCTCGCCGGCCCCTACCTGGCTGCCGACATCGCCGCCCGGGCAGCACGCGCCCGCGGTGAGCAGGTAGTCGTCACCACCGGTCTCGACGTGCACCAGAACTATGTGCTCACCAGGGCCGAACGCGAAGGCATCGAGGTCGGCGTGATGACCGCGGACTTCCGTGCGGACATCAAGGAAACCTACGAACTCGCCCGGATCGGCTACGACCGGTTCAGCGATCCCCTCACCGACGAGCACGCGCCGGTCATCCGGCAGCTCATGAACGAGCTCGTCGCCAGCGGTGCCGCTCCTCTGCGTGAAGTCACCCTGTACGCCTGCCGGGACTGCTCGCGGACCCTGCACGAGTCCTATCTGACGGGCCGATGCCGTGGTTGCGAGGCGCCGGCCGCGGGTGGTGCCTGCGAGCAGTGTGGCGCTTTCACCTACGTGGAAACGATGATCGACCCGGTCTGCGGCCGCTGCGGTGGCGAACCACGGGCCTTCCAGGCCACGGTTCCGGTGCTGCGGATGGAGGACCACCGCGAGGCGATGACCGCGATGTGGTTGCGGGCCGAGCTGCCGCCGGCCGTGCGCGCGCTGATCGACCGGCAACTGGCCGACGGGCTGCCCGAGATCGCCCTGGCGTACCCGACCAACTGGGGCATCGAGGGCGAGGGACCACTGGCCGGCTTGCGGATCGGGCCCTACACCGAGGTCGCGCTGACCGATCTCTACAACGTCGCGACGGCAATCGATCCGGCCGCGAACGACCTGTCCGGATATCTGGCCGCACTCGGCCGGGTGGACAATCTCTGGCACTTCCTCGGGCTCGACAACGCGTACTGGTTCGCCCTGTACTGGCAGGCAATCTGGGCGGCCGCCGGGGTGAATCCATTGCCCCTTTCCGGTCTAGTCGTGAATGAGTTCTACACGCTCGACGGGAGCAAGTTCTCGACCAGCCGGAATCACGTCGTGGCGGCCAATGAAATGCTCCGGTCGGAGGACCCGGCAATGGTCCGGCTTTACCTGGCCTGGGACCGTCCGGACCGCTATCGCAGCGACTTCACCTGGAAAGCGTTCCGGGCATTCGCCGAGCGGGTCGGCCCATTGCTGGACGGCTCCCGGATCCCGACCGAGACGCTCCATCCGGCGCTCGCCGAGATCGACCTCGCCCGGGCCGAGCACGCGTTGCGGCCGTCCGGGTTCGACCCCGCGTTGGCGACCCGGATCCTGATCGACCTGCTCGCCGGTGGGGTCCGGGACACCGGTTCGCTGCGCGCGGCGCTGACCGGGGCGGGCGGTTAGATGCGGATCTGCGTGATCGGCGCGGGGATCGCGGGCACGCTGCTGGCCCGCCGGCTGACGGAGTACGCCGCCGTCGAGGTCGACCTCGTCACCGGCGTACCGGGAACGGATGCGACCGCCGCATCCGGTGGCGGCGTGCGGGGCTTCGAGACCCATCCCGAGCAACGCCGGCTGGCCGTCGAGAGCCTCTTCGAGCTGTTCGAGACCCCCGGTCTGCTGGAGCAGTCCGGCTACGTCGAGACCGGCTGCACTTACCTGCTCACGCCGTACGCCGGTTTGGAAGCGGCCGTCGCCGAGGTGGAGCACCTGCACCCGGGATCCACCGAGGTCGTCGACGAGAGCGCTCTGCGGGGCAGCGGCTGGCACGGGCTCCCGGCCGGCACCGTCGGCGTACTCGAGAAGCGGGCCGGTTTCATCAGGCCGGACCACCTGCGCTCGCTGGTGATCGAGGAGCTCACCCGCGGCTCACACAGCCGGGTCGTCACCGGCCCCGTACTCGGGCTGGTCCCCCACCCCGACGGATCGGTCAGCTGTCGCACCCCAGGCGAGAGCAACCGGTACGACGTGGTGGTGGTCGCCGCCGGCCCCTGGACACCCGGACTGCTCGCCGGCAATGCGTTGCCGGCCGAGCCGTACCGGACCAAGGCGATCCAGGTCGCCGTGTACGACGTGGACGGGGCTCTGCCGACCATGTTCGTCGACGAGACCAGTGATCTGTACGGGCGGCCGACCGCCGACGGAGGACTCCTCCTCGGCGTCGACACCCACCACTGGTCGGTACCACCCGGCAGCAGCGCACCGACCTCCGATCTGGCCGCCGAGGCCGTCCGGATCGCCGGGCAGCGACTGCCACACCTCAGGCTGCTGGAGACCAGGAACACGGTCTCCAACGCCGACTGCTATGCCGATCCGCCGGTACTGACCCTCTGGTCGGTACTCGGCAGCACGCATCGGCTCTTCACTTTCACCGGTGGGTCCGGCGGCAGCGTGAAAACCGCGCTGGCCGCGAGCCGGACGGCAGCGAGCGACCTGCTCGGGCCGCTCGTCACCGGGGGAACCACGCGCACCACCACTTCGCGGACGGAGAACAAGCGCATGACGATGTCGGAACGAGGCAACGGCCACCCGCCCAGGTACCACACGATCGGTATCGGAGCCGGTCCTTCCAACCTGTCACTGGCGGCCCTGTACAAGAACGTCACCACGGAGAAACTGGCCCTGTTCGACTCCCGCCCGGTAGCCGGCTGGCACACGCCGCTGCTCTACCCGGGGGTCCGGATGCAGACCGGCTGGATGAAGGACCTGGTCTCGCTGGTCGACCCACGGCACGAACTGACGTTCCTGAACTACCTGGTCACGTCCGGGCGGCTCTACGCGCTGATCAACTCCCAGTTCGATGCCCTGCCCCGGATCGAGTACGAGCGTTATCTCGCCTGGGCCACCGAGCGGCTCGGTGTGGTCAACTTCGACTGCCGGGTGGACGCGATCTCGATCACCGACGAAGGCTTCCAGGTCTGCGTCGACGGTTCGCCCGTCGCGCTGTCCGAGCACCTCGTCCTCGGCCTCGGTACCCGGCCGGTGTGGCCCGGCTACGCCCGCGAGCTGGACCCCGAGCGGGCCTTCATCGCCGACGAGCTCGGCGCCCGGCTGCCGAGCCTGGACACGGACAAGGCCGAGCCGATCGCGGTGATCGGTGGCGGCCAGACCGGGCTGGAATGCGTACTACGGTTGCTCGGCTCCGGCTTCACCGACATCCGCTGGATCGGCCGGAACCAGTGGTTCCGCAGCATCGACGACTCCCCGATGGCCAACGAGCTGTACCGGCCGTCGCACATCGAGTTCCTGCAGGGGCTGAACCGGTCCAAGCGCCGGGAGATGATCGTGGACTCCCGCTACTCCGGCGACGCGATCACCCCGGGCGGCCTGAAGGCGCTCTACCAGGGCAACTACGACGGGCTGCTGACGCTCGGCCGGTTCCCGGTCACGCTGCTGCCCGGCCGCGACGTCACCTCGGCCGAACAACTTGCCGACGGCACCGTCCGGCTGCGCTGCACCACGCCGGAGACGCCCGAGGAGCACGAGGTGAAGCACCTGGTGATCGCCGCCGGCCGCGAGCACGTGCAGGCGCCGTTCGACGACGACCTGCGGGAGCGGATCGACTACGACGACGACGGCGAGATGCTGGTCGAGCCGGACTACTCGGTTCGCTGGAAGGGCATGAACGGCCACCGGATCTTCTCGTTCAACGCGAGCCGGTACAGCCACGGCCTGACCAATGCGGGCCTGACGCAACTACCGGTCCGGGCCGCGATCGTGCTCAACTCCATGTTCGACCGGGAGATCTACCCGATCTCCGACGAACTCTGCGCGGTGCAGTGGTGACCGCCGCAGCACCGGAACCCGAGGCCTTCGGGACCCAGGTGCCGGATGTCGACGGCGTCTGGTTCCAGCTCGTCGCCGAGGAGGGCGCGAGTACGCCGTACGGGCAGTACCACCGCGAGGACGACCTGGTCTGGGCCGAGTTCTACGCCGGCGGGACGCTGCGCAGCGGCCGGCTCGTCGGCCGCCTCCAGCCGGACGGTTCGATCCGGGGCGCCTACTGCCTGCTGACCGCTGACGGTGAGCTGGTCAGCGGCGAGTGCCGCAGCATCCCGGAGTACGACGTCCGCGGCAACATCCGGATCACCGACCACTTCCGCCGTAGCGACGGCACCCGGGGAGTCTCGTACATCGAGCAGATCCCCGCTCCGATCAGGGAGGTCTGAGATGACCACGAGACCGCACCTGCTGGTGGTGGCGACCGGGATGCGGTTGTTCCGCGAGTACATCCTGCGCTCGATCGCCCCGCAGTACCGGATCCACATGTTCCTGCATGCGGAGCCGACCTGGGAGAAGGAGTACATCGAGGCCTGGACCGTGCTGGAGAGCACGCTCGATGCCGAGGCACTCGTCGCCGCGGCCCGCAAGCTGCACGCGGACCAGCCGATCGACGGCGTGCTCTGCTGGGACGAGGCCCGCATCCTGCCGACCGCGCACATCGCCGAGGCGCTCGGTCTGCCGGGCGGTGACGTCGAGATGATCAACCGCTGCCGGGACAAGCACCTGACCCGTACGGCGCTCGCCGAGCGGGGTGTCCCGCAGCCGGAGTCGATCCTGGTCGACACCGTCGACGACGCCCTGGCAGCCGCCGAGAAGGTGGGCTACCCGGCGATCCTCAAGCCACGCGCGATGGCGGCCAGCCTCGGCGTGGTGAAGGTGAACTCGGCCGACGAGCTGAAGGACAACTGGGAGTTCGCGCACGACACGACCGTCCCCGAGGCGCCGCACTACGACGTCAAGGTGCTGGTCGAGGAGTTCGCCGACGGGTACGAGATCAGCATCGACTCGGCGATCTTCCACGGCCAGGTGACGCCGTTCTGCCTTGCCCGCAAGGAGATCGGCTACCCGCCGTACGCCGAGGAGATCGGTCACTACGTCGACGCGGCCGACCCGCTGCTCGCCGACCAGGAGCTGATGCAGGTCCTGGTCGACGCGCACGCGGCAGTCGGGTTCAGCGACGGCATCACGCACACCGAGATCATGATCACCGCGGCCGGGCCGAAGGTGATCGAGATCAACGCCCGGATCGGCGGCGACATGATCCCGTACCTCGGGTTGCAGGCGACCGGGGCCGATCCGGGGCTCGCGGCTGCCGCGGTCGCGTGTGGCCAGGCGCCTTCGCTCGTCCCGGATCGGACGATGGTCGGAGGCGTCCGGTTCTTCTACGTGGACGAGAACGACACCGTGCTGGACTCGGTCGCGTTCGACTCATCTGCTTTACCGGCGACCATCGACCAACTCGTCGTACTGATGGAAGCCGGTGCGACCACCAGTCCCCCGCCGGAAGGCACGCTCTGGGGACGGATCGCGTATGCGACCGCGGTGGCGACTTCGCTGGACGACTGCCGAGCCGCGTTGGACGCCGCTGAGAAGGCTCTGCAGTGGTCCGGACATCCTAAGGAAGCTGGGGAGCCCTCGCCATGAGTGCCACGGCTGAAGAGAGCACCGGCATCTGGGCGACCATCCGGGAGGCCCCCGCGCCGGTGAAGGCGCTGCTCGTCGGCGTCTTCGTGAACAAGCTCGGCTGGTTCCTGCAGGTCTTCCTGGTGCTGTTCCTGACCACCTCGAAGGGTTTCAGCGACGTCCAGGCCGGTACGGCGCTGGGCATCTACGGCGGCGGTTCGGTGATCGGCCTGATCATCGGCGGCTCGCTGTCGGACAAGGTCGGGCCGCGGGCAGCGGTGATGATCTCGATGTTCGGGATGGCGGCCTTCGTCCTCGGGATCGCCTACGTGCCCAGCTATCCGGCGATCCTGATCGTCGTCGCGCTGGCCGGAGCGGTCGGCCAGTTCTACCGGCCGGCCTCGGCGGCGCTGCTGACCGAGCTGACTCCCAAGAGCCGGCAGGTGATGACGTTCGCGCTGTACCGGCTGGCGATGAACGTCGGTACGACGGCAGCTCCGCTGATCGGTGCTGCCCTGGTCGCGATCTCCTGGAACCTGCTGTTCATCGGTGAAGCCCTTGCCGCCTTGGCCTATGCAGCTGTCGCGATCATCGCGCTGCCGGGCCGGAAGCCGGCGGAGCTCACGGACACGGTCGCTGCTGACCCGGCTGCTGTCGAGCCGAAGAGTGGCTACCTCGCCGTACTGCGGGACTACAAGTACGTGCTGTTCCTCGTCTGCATGTTCATCAATGCGGCGATCTACATGCAGTACCTGGCCGTCCTTCCGCTGCACATGAAGTCGGAGGGGTTGTCGACCTGGTGGTTCAGCGCGGTCGTCGCGCTGAACGGGTTCATCGTGATCACTTGCGAGTTGCTGGTGACCAAGGTGGTCCAGCACTGGCCGGCCAGGATCGTCGCCATGATCGGTTTCGTCCTGCTCGGCGGCGGACTCGCGTTCTACGCCCTGCCGGGCGGGATCGCGATCTTCGTGATCGGCACCCTGCTCTGGACGCTGGCCGAGATCATCGCCGGCCCGACCATGTTCGCCTACCCGGGGATGGCCGCGCCGCCGAAACTCCTCGGCCGGTACGTCGGGTCGGCGCACGCCATGTTCGGCCTGGGCTCCGCCCTCGGTCCGTTCCTCGGCGTGTGGGTCTGGAACAACGCCGGCACCCGGGTCTGGGTCTGGTGCGGCGTGGCCGGCGCGATCGGCATCGTCCTCGCCTACCTGGGGATGTCCGGCACTGCCACCGAAGAACCAGCTCTGGACATCACCCCGGCGTCCGAGCCATTGCCGAGCGAGAGCGCATAGGAGGGCGACATGTCTTCGCAATACACGATCATCGTGGACCCGTTGTCCACCGGTCAGGAGTATCCGGCGGCCTTCAAAGAAGCCGGGCAGATCCCGGTCGCAGTACTGAGTGGGTCGGAGCCGCCGCCGGCGTACACGACTAGCTGGCATCCGGACGACTTCGAGCACGTGCACTACCTCACGGGTGACGTCTCCGCGCTGGCCGATGAGTTGCGGGTCTACGAGCCGGAGTACCTGGTGCCGGGGGCGGAGAGTGGGGTCGAGCTCTGCGACCAGCTCACCGAGATCCTGGTGCCGGGCACGGGCAACGTGCCGGAGCTGGCTGCGGCTCGGCGGGACAAGTGGCAGATGGCTCAGGCGCTTTCTGCTGCAGGGGTTCCGCGGCTCAGGCAGTTCCTGACGTCCGATCCGGTCGAGGCCGAGAACTGGCTGAAGGAGAACGACCTGCTCGGCAAGCGGCTCGTGATCAAACCGCCGAAGAGCGCCGCCGGCGACGAGGTCTACGTCGTCTTCGAGGACGGTGACTGGCGCGAACGGTTCGACCGGGTGCTGGGGCGGACCAACAAGATGGGGCTCACGAACGAGGCGGTGCTGATCCAGGAGTACGCCGAGGGCACGGAGTATCTGGTGGACAGCTACTCGGTGGACGGGGTCCACTCACTGGTCGACGTGTGCCGCTACACCAAGGTCAGTCGCGGGGACAAGATCGGCATCTACCACCGGATCGACTTCCTCGCCGCCGACGATCCCGAAGTACTGGCTGTTTGGCCTTATACGCAACAGGTTCTGGACGCCGTCGGCATCCGGGTCGGCTGCGGGCACTCCGAGATCATGCTGACGCCCGACGGGCCACGGCTGATCGAGGTGGCGGCGCGGCCCGCGGGTGGCGGTCACCAGATGGTCAGCGACCTGGCCACCGGTGACAACCACATCAAGCGGACCGTGGCGCACCGGGTCCGGGGCGAGGTGCGCTCCAGCTTCGACCTGGTGCAGCACCTGCGCGGCATCTTCATCTCCGCGGTCCGCGAAGGCTACTTCCGCAACCGCGAAGTACTCGCTCCGGCCGAGGACCTGAAGTCCTTCCACTGGATGAAGATCCTGTACGACGAGGACGCCCTCGTCCCCGAGACCGTCGACCTCTTCACCTGCCTCGCCTGGGTGATCCTCATCCACAGCGACGCGGCCACCCTCGACGACGACTACCAGAAGGTCCTCGAAATGGAGGCCGCCATAGTCATCGAAACCCCCTGAGTCCCCCGGGCACGGACGTCCCCCCAGACGCCCGTGCCCGGCCCTCATCCAGGCCAGTACGAAGGCATCACCGGCGGCGGCGCCAGGGGCCGGTGATGGCGTAGGTGATGCCGGGGGTGTAGACGTTGAAGAACATGGTGCGGCCGTCGGCGGAGAAGCCGACGCCGGCCAGTTCGCCGTACTCGGGCTTGTCGGGTGTGCCGATGTTGACCCGGTTGTGGGCGAACTTGAAGACCTGGCCGTCCTCGGTGGTGCCGAGGATGTGTTGTTCGCCGAGGCCGTCCTCGCACATCATCAGGCCGCCGTACGGCGACATGGTGATGTTGTCGGGGGCATCGAACTCGGGATCGTCCGACCCCGGCGAAGGACGGGTGAAGATCACCATCAGCTTGAGGGTCTTCTTGCGCGGGTCGTAGCGCCAGACCTGGCCGTCGTGGTCGACCTTCGGCCCCAGTTCGGTGCGCGCGAACGACGACACGAAGTACACGCAGCGATCCAGCTGGCCCCACCAGCAGCCTTCGAGCTTGTAGCCACCCGTTGTCGGCTTGGCGTAGTCCTGCGCCCGGACCGACTCGGTCGTCGCCAGCGGATCGGGCACCTTCACCCATTCGACACCGTGGAACACCGTCCCGGCCTCCTGCACCACCGAGAGGTCCGGCAGGTCAGGGATCCGCATCGCCTGGAGTTCACCGCCGGCCCTCAGACTCCCCCAGCCTCCACGTGGTCGCCGAGGGAGGAACCGGTAGAACCCCCCGAGCGGGGCGACGAACGCGTCCTCGGTCTCGTAGACGATGCCCGTCGACGGATCGATCGCGACCGCCTCGTGCTGGAACCGCCCCATCTCCTTCAGCGGGAAGGGATGGTTGTTGCGACGGTCGTCGTACGGGTCGACCTCGAAGATGAAGCCGTGGTCCTTGGTGTAGCCGGAGTCGCCGGCCCGCAGTTCGGTCTCCTCGCAGGTCAGCCAGGTGCGCCACGGCGTGATGCCGCCGGAGCAGTTTATCGCCGAGCCGCCGAGACTGATGTGTTCACTGATCTTGTTGTTGTGCCGGTCGACGATGAGCGTGCTGGTGCCACCGGCGCCGGCCGGGTCGTAGGTGCGCTCGGGCGGCGCGACCACCTTGATCTTCGCGGTCGGGCTGCACTCGTGGTTGCGGACCAGGCGGTTGCCGCCGTCGCGGTCGGGGAAGGTGCCCATCCCGTCGAACCGGGACGGCGTCGGCAGCCCGTCCGGCCGGACGGTGCCCTCCCGCGACAGGATCTGGTACTTGAACCCGTGCGGCAGGTCGAGCATCCCGGCCGGGTCGGGGATCATCGGGCCGTAGCCGACCTTCGGGCCGGACGTCCCGAGCGCGGGCTCAGCGGTGTACAGGGCCTCGACGGACCCCACCACACTGACCGCGACCCCGGCCGCTGCGGCACGGGCGACGAACTGGCGTCTGGACAGGGCATTCTCAACGCTCACGGGCGGTCTCCTTGTCAGCACAAGCAGTTGTGACCAGTGAACGTACGGTAAACAACAACCCAACGGCAAGAGAACGAGTGTCAGGAACCGCCCGTACGCCGTTCCGCGGGCGGCCCACCGGAGTCAGAGCGAGCGAACCCAGTTCGCCAGCAGTTCCGCGCCCGCGTCGCCGGACTTCTCCGGGTGGAACTGGGTCGCCGTCAGCGGCCCGTTCTCGACGGCCGCGACGAAGCGGTCGCCGCCGTACTCGGTCCAAGTGACAGCAGGAGTCACCGAGGCACGGGTCTCCTTGAGTTCCCAGGACCGTACGCCGTACGAGTGGACGAAGTAGAACCGTTCCTTCTCGATCCCGTCGAAAAGCACGGATCCCGACGGCACCTCCACGGTGTTCCAGCCCATGTGCGGCACAGGCTCTCCACCCAGCGGCTGGAGGCGCTCGACGACACCCGGCCACTGGTCGCAGCCCTCGGACTCGACGCCGTGCTCGATCCCCCGGGCGAACAGGATCTGCATCCCGACACAGATCCCGAGCACCGGGCGCGACGCGGCCAGACGACGGTCGACCACGACATCACCGCGGACCGCCCGAAGTCCCGTCATACAGGCCTCGAACGCGCCGACGCCGGGGACGAGCAGGCCGTCGGCGTTCAGCGCGTCGTCGAACGACGAGGTCACCGTCACGTCGGCGCCGACCCGCTGCAGGGCGCGCTCGCCGGAGCGGATGTTGCCCGAGCCGTAGTCGAGCAGAACAACAGTTTTCACAGAGCGCCCTTGGTCGACGGGATCCCCGGCTGCCGGGGATCCAGCTCGGCCGCGTCCCGCAGCGCCCGCGCGAAGGCCTTGAACTGCGCCTCGACGATGTGGTGCGGGTCCCGCCCGGAGAGCACCCGGATGTGGATGCAGATCGCCGCGTTGAACGCCAGCGTCTCGAACACGTGCTGGGTCAGCGATCCCGCGTAGTCGCCGCCGATGATCGCGTATACCTGACCGTCGGGCTCACCCGTGTGCACGCAGTACGGACGCCCGGACAGGTCGACGGTGCAGTGCACGAGCGCCTCGTCCAGCGGCACGGTCGCGTCGCCGAAGCGCCGGATCCCGCGCTTGTCGCCAAGGGCTTCCTTCAACGCCTGGCCGATACCGATCGCGGTGTCCTCGACGGTGTGGTGGGCGTCGATCTCGAGGTCGCCGACGGTGTTCACGTGCAGGTCGAGCAGCGCGTGCTTGGCCAGCGCGTTGAGCATGTGGTCGTAGAAGCCGACGCCGGTACTGATGTCGGCGCGGCCGGTGCCGTCCAGGTCGAGCTCGACGAGCACCTTCGACTCGCTCGTCTCCCGATCGATCCGGGCACTACGCGTCATGAGAACCTACCTACCTCTGTCTTGAGGACCCGCTCGAGCGAGGCCCGGAACGCGGCCATCTCGGCGCCGGTGCCGATCGAGACCCGCAGCCAGCCGTCCGGTCCGGTCTCGCGGATCAGCACGCCGTCGGCCAGCAGTGACTGCCAGACCGCGTGCCGGTCGGCGAAGGTGCCGAACAGGACGAAGTTCGCGTCGGAGTCGACCGCGCGCAGACCCTGTGCCCGCAGCCATTCCACCGTCTCGTCGCGTTCGACCCTGAGCTGGTCGACCCGGCCGAGCAGCTCGTCGGAGTGCCGCAACGCCGCCCGCGCGACCGCCTGGGTCACCGCGGACAGGTGGTACGGCAACCGCACGATCCGCAGCGCATCCACGAGTTGCTTGCTAGCGGCAAGATAACCGACCCGGCCGCCGGCGAGCGCGAACGCCTTCGACATCGTCCGGGCGACGGCCAGGTTCCCGTACGCCGGGAGCAGGGTCACCGCGCTCGGCGTACCGGCTCGGCGGAACTCCGCGTACGCCTCGTCCACCACCAGCACGGCTCCGATCGCCTTGGTGCGGGCGGCAACCGCCTCCACCAGGTCGATCGGCAACGCGGTGCCCGTGGGGTTGTTGGGCGAGGCAAGCAGGACGACGGAGGGCCGGTGGCGCGAGATCGCCGCGAGGGCCTTGCTCGGGTCGAGGGTGAAGTCATGTGACCGGCGGCCGACGACCCATCCGGTGTTCGTGTCCCGCGCGTACTCCGGATACATCGAGTAGGTGGGCGCGAACGACAGCGCCGTACGGCCCGGTCCGCCGAAGGCCTGCAGCAGGTGCAGCATCACCTCGTTGGAGCCGTTGGCCGCCCAGACCTGCTCGGCGACCAGGTGCGCACCGGACTCCTGGTTCAGGTACGCCGCCAGGTCGGCGCGCAGGTCGAGGAACTCGCGATCCGGGTAGCGGTTCAGCCCGCGGGCCGCCTCGGCCACCGACGCGGTGATGTCCGCGACGGTCGCCTCGCTCGGCGGGTACGGGTTCTCGTTGACGTTGAGCAGGATGGGTACGTCGAGTTGCGGTGCGCCGTACGGCTCGAAGTTCTTCAGCTCGTCGCGGATCGGCAGGCCGTCGAAGTCAGCCATTGGCAGACTCCGGCTCGGTCGCGATACCCGGGAAGCGCGCGGTCACGGCCGCGGCGTGCCCCGGCAGATCCTCGGCGTGCGCGAGGTTGACGACGTGCTGGGCGACATCGGCGAGCGCCTGCTGGCTGTAGTTGATCACGTGCACAGCCTTCAGGAAGCTACGGACAGAAAGTCCCGACGAGTGGCAGGCGCAGCCCGCAGTGGGTAACACGTGGTTCGATCCCGCGCAGTAGTCGCCCAGTGAAACCGGCGACCAGGCGCCGACGAAGATCGCGCCGGCGTTGTTGATCAGTAGCGCCCGCTCCTCGGCGTCCGCCGTCTGGATCTCGAGGTGCTCGGCGGCATACGCATCCACCACGGCCGTGCCCTGGTCCAGATCATCGACCAGTACGACGGCCGACTGCTGCCCACCGAGTGCCTCCTCGACGCGCTCCCTGTGCTTGGTCTTGGCAACTTGTTTCGGAAGCTCCGCCTCGACGGCCGCTGCCAGCGCTTCGCTAGGAGTCACCAGCACGCTCGCAGCCATCGGGTCGTGCTCGGCCTGGCTGATCAGGTCGGCAGCAACGTGCACCGGATCGGCAGTGTCGTCGGCCAGTACGGCGATCTCGGTCGGACCCGCCTCGGAGTCGATCCCGACCTCGCTCTGCACGAACCGCTTGGCCGCGACGACATAGATGTTGCCGGGGCCGGTGATCAGGTTGACCTTCTTGCAGCCCTCGAAGCCGTACGCGAACCCGGCGATCGCCTGCGACCCACCCATCGCGTACACCTCCTCGATCCCGAGCATCGCGCAGACCGCCAGCACCGTCGGGTGCGGAAGCCCGCCGAACTCCTTCTGGGGAGGCGAGGCAACGGCCAGCGATGCGACCCCGGCCACCTGCGCCGGCACGACGTTCATCACCACGCTCGAAGCCAGCGGCGCGCGGCCACCCGGCACGTAGAGCCCGACGCGCTGCACCGGCACCAACCGCTGCGTGACGCGGCCACCCGGCGCCGGCTCCGACGCGACATCGGCGCCGCGCTCGTCCTCGCTGACCTCGCGGACCCGGCGGATCGACTCCTCGAACGCGGACCGGACGGCCGGATCGAGCTCTTCCAGGGCGGTCTTCAGCGCCTCGGCCGGGACCCGGAGGTCCTGGACCCGGACATGGTCGAACTTCTCGCCGTACTCCTTGATCGCTTCCAGACCCCGATGACGGACGTCCAGGCAGATCGGTCGGACGACGTCGAGGGCGGCCTCGACGTCCAGTAGGGCTCGGGGGACTAGCTCATGGACGGCTTGGAGGTCAAGAACCTCTCCGGCTGCCACTCGGCCCCGCAGGTCGACGCGGCGAATCATGAGCGCCAGTCTAGTGGTCGCCCCATCCCCTCCCCCGCGCGCCGTCGATTGCTCGGACCACGGTCGTCGGCAGCAACCACTAGGCTCGCGGTATGGATTCCCGCCTGCCCCTCCTCACCGTCGACACGGTGATCTTTCCCGGGCTGGTGCTTCCCATCCCCGTGACCGACGTCCAGGGCCGCTCGGTGATCCGCGACCTGGTCGAGAACGGGGGCGAACTGGTCTGCGGCGCCGTCGCCGTACGGGACGGTTACGAGCTCGGCGACCGGGTGTTCCGCTCGCTCTACGGCACCGGCTGCGCCGCGACCATCTCCGAGATCAGCCTGGAGGCCGGCGACGACGGCCCGGTCGAGGTCACCCTCACCGGCAACCGGCGGTTCAAGGTCGCCGAACTGGACACCGAGGGCGACTACCTGGTCGCCGACGTCGAATGGCTCGCCGAGGACCCGGGCGACGACCCCCTCGGTACGGCGAACGTGGCGGTGCAGCGGTTCCGCCGGTACGCCGCGGCCGTTACCGAGATCTCCCAGCCCGGCCTGCACATCGGCGCGCTCCCCGACGACCCGAGCACCCTGTCGTACCTGATGTCGGCCGCGATGACCCTGATGACCCCGGACCGCCAGAAACTCCTCGAAGCACTCGACACCACCACCCGCCTCGCCCAACTCGTCGGCCTCCTGGACCTGGAAATGGCCGCCATCCGAGCCCTCCCCTCCCTCCCCGCCACCGACCTCAACTGGTCCGACATGTCCCCCAACTGACGCTCTGGAGCAGCTGGATGAGTGAAGAACCCCTGGAGCTCCGAGTGGCGTCCGGTGAGTTGACCCGGGCCGTCAAGCGCGGATTCGTGCTGACCGACACCGACGAGTGGCATCTGGGTCAGGTGCTGGTCGCACTCGGCTCCTACCTCGATCTGGAAGGCGTCTGGACCACCGCCCATTTCGAGGTCTGGCAACACGGTCTCCCGATGTACAGCGACGTACCGACCATCAACGACGTCGTCAACACCGCCTTCGAGCGCGCCTTCGCCGCCGACCTCTCCCCACTGGTCCGCGACCTCCTCACCGAGGCCCGCAAGTGGGAACCCCAACCGGAGTCCCACCAGACCCCGTGGAAGAACGCCGCCCTCGACGTCCTCTCCGAGAGCCCGTACTGATGGACACCGAGCCCGCGGAACTGCAGCAGGCGATCGAGCAGGTCCGGGCGGCCCAAGCCGGCGGATGGGAGCCCACCGAGGCCGATCAACGAGCGCTGGGCGAGGTCCTCTGGACGCTGAGCTCGTACGTCGATCTGTCGGGTGAGTTCAACGCCTACTGCTACGAAATCTGGCAGCACGGGCTGGAAGTGATGACCGATGTCGCGATCATCCATCGGTCGGTCCGCGAGGTCTTCGATGCCGCGCTCGCCGCCGACCTCACCGACCCGATCCGGCAGCTCGTGACCGCCGCGTCTGTCTGGGAGCCGCGGCCGCGGTCCAACGACGAGAGTCCGTGGCGCAAGCTGGGCTGGAGTTTGGTGAAGGGCGAATTCCTGCCGCTCGGGTAGTGAATCCCAGGGTGGTATGGTCTTGGTATGAGTAAGCAGATCACGGTGCGGTTGCCGGACGAACTGGTGGATTTCATGGATCAGCTCGTCGGGGACAACAAGGCGGCCAGTCGGGCGTCGGTGGTCGCACGGGCGATGGAGCGCGAGCGGCGCCGGGAGCTGGCCGCGCGCGACCTGGCGATCCTGTCCGAGCACGGTGACTACCCGGATCTGGACGGCCTGGCCGGGGCCGCCGCCGGGACCGTGCTGTCCGATCTCGACTAGATGCGACCGATCCACATCGCCCGGCTGGACAAGCCGCGCCCGGTGGTCGTCCTCACCCGCGAGCTGATCCGCCCGCGCCTCACCAACGTGACGGTCGCGCCGATCACCAGCACCATCCGCGGGCTGTCGACCGAGGTCCTGGTCGGCCAACGCAACGGCCTGGACCACCCCAGCGCGATCAGCTGCGACAACATCCAGACCATCCCGAAGCTCCAACTCGGCCGCCTCATCGGCTACCTCTTCCCCGACCAGGAACCCGCCCTGACCGAAGCCATCACCCTCGCCTTCGACCTCGAAGGCGAGCTTCTCTGATCACCGCCGGTCCCGCGGGTCAGCCGAGCAGGCTGACGTCCCGTACTGCGCCCTTGTCGGCGCTGGTGGCCATGGCAGCGTAGGCGCGGAGGGCTTGGGAGACCTGGCGGTCGCGGGCCTTCGGCTTGTAGACGCCGTCCAGCGCAGTACGCCGTACCGCCAACTCCTCCTCGGAGACGAGCAGCTCGATCGAGCGACCCGGGATGTCGATGCGGATGCGGTCGCCGTCCTCGACGAGGGCGATGGTGCCACCGGAGGCAGCTTCCGGGGAAGCGTGGCCGATGGAGAGGCCCGAAGTACCGCCGGAGAAGCGGCCGTCGGTGACCAGGGCGCAGACCTTGCCGAGGCCGCGGCCCTTCAGGAAGGAGGTCGGGTAGAGCATCTCCTGCATACCCGGCCCGCCCTTCGGGCCCTCGTAGCGGATCACCACGACGTCGCCCGGCGTGATCTGCTTGGCGAGGATCTTCTCCACCGCCTCTTCCTGCGACTCGCAGACCACGGCCGGTCCTTCGAAGGTCCAGATGGACTCGTCGACGCCGGCGGTCTTCACCACACACCCGTCGACCGCCAGGTTGCCCTTGAGCACCGCGAGACCGCCGTCCACGGAGTACGCGTGCTCGAGGTCGCGGATGCAACCGCCGGCCGCGTCCGTGTCGAGGGTCTCCCAGCGCTCGGACTGCGAGAACGCGGTCGCCGACCGCTGACAGCCGGGCGCCGCATGCCAGAGCTCGACAGCTTCGGCCGACGGCGAGCCGCCGCGCAGATCCCAGTTCTTCAGCCACTCGTCGATCGAGGCGCTGTGCACGGTGTGGATGTCCTCGTTCAGCAACCCGGCCCGGTACAGCTCGCCCAGGATCGCCGGGATGCCGCCTGCGCGGTGGACGTCCTCCATGTAGTAGGTGCCGCCCGGAGCCACGTTCGGTGCGACCTTCGCCAGGCACGGCACCCGCCGGGAGACGGCGTTGATGTCGTCCAGGTCGAAGTCGACCTCGGCCTCCTGGGCCGCGGCCAGCAGGTGCAGGATCGTGTTCGTCGAGCCGCCCATCGCGATGTCGAGCGCCATCGCGTTCTCGAAGGCGGCGCGCGAGGCGACCGTCCGGGGCAGCACGGTCGCGTCGTCCTGTTCGTAGTACCGCTTGGTGATGTCGACGACCGTCCGACCGGCGTTCTGGTAGAGCGCCTTGCGCGCGGTGTGGGTGGCGAGCACCGAGCCGTTGCCGGGCAGCGCCAGGCCGATCGCCTCGGCCAGGCAGTTCATCGAGTTCGCGGTGAACATCCCCGAACACGAACCGCAGGTCGGGCAGGCGTTCTCCTCGATCCGCAGGATGTCGGCATCGGAGACGTTCTCGTTGACTGCCTCGGACATCGCGTCGATCAGGTCGAGCTTGCGCACCGTCCCGTCGACCAGGGTCGCCCGGCCGGCCTCCATCGGGCCGCCGGAGACGAAGACGGTCGGGATGTTCAGCCGGAGCGCGGCCATCAGCATGCCCGGGGTGATCTTGTCGCAGTTCGAGATGCAGACCAGCGCGTCGGCGCAGTGCGCCTGGACCATGTACTCGACCGAGTCGGCGATCAGGTCGCGCGACGGCAGGCTGTAGAGCATCCCGCCGTGGCCCATCGCGATGCCGTCGTCGACCGCGATCGTGTTGAACTCGCGCGGGATCCCGCCGGCCGCGTGGACCGCCTCGGACACGATCCGGCCGACCGGCTGCAGGTGGGTGTGCCCCGGTACGAACTCGGTGAAGCTGTTCGCAACCGCGATGATCGGCTTGCCGAAGTCCTCTCTGGCGACGCCGGAAGCCTGCATGAGGGCGCGGGCGCCCGCCATGTTGCGGCCATGGGTGACGGTACGGGACCTCAGTTCGGGCACGGCGATCTCTCCAGGTTCTTGTGCGAAAGCTCCCTGACATCGTGCCACTGGACGTCCGGATGCCGAAACGCCGGTCCCGGATGCTGGAGGTGACCTCCGCGGTTCTCAGCCGAGCGGCGTGATTGTCGGCGGGGCGTTCTAGCCTGGGGAGATGGCGGACTCGTTCGAGTATCACCAGCGCACGGTCGATCCCGCGCTGCGTCCGTACCTGGGCGATCTGATCGGCTATGCGTACCGCGGGATGCCGCTGGACCTGCATCGCGGCTTGCCGTCGCGCTACCTGACGATCGTGGTGAGCCTGGACGAGCCGCTCGGGCTGGCCTGGCCGGGTGAGCCGGTGGAGAAGTTCGACACCCTCGTCGGCGGGCTGCACTCGACCGCGGTCCGGATCGGCGACTCCCCGAACAGGGCCGGCCTCCAGGTTTCGCTCACCCCGGCCGGCGCCCGCGCGCTGCTCGGGGTCCCGCCTGGTGAGCTCGGCTCGCTGGTGATCCACCTCGAGGACTTGCTCGGTACGCCGGTACGCGAGCTGTCCGAGCGCATCCGGTCCGAGTCCAGCTGGGAGGGGCGCTTCGACGCTCTGGAGAACTACTTCCTCAGGGCGTGGCGCGACGAGCCCGCGCCTGAGCCACGCGCCGAGCTCAGCTGGGCCTGGCGGCGGTTGTGCGAGACCAGCGGCGGCGTCGGCGTGCAGACGCTGGCAACAGAGGTCGGCTGGAGCCGTCGCCATCTGAGCGAGCAGTTCCGCGCGGAGTTCGGGCTGGCCCCGAAGGTTGCGGCTCGAGTGCTGCGCTTCGAGCAGGCCGTCCGCCGACTGAGGCAGCGACCGACGACCAGGCTCGCGCAGCTCGCAGCCGACATCGGGTACGCCGACCAGGCACACCTCACCCGCGAGTGGCACGCAATCGCCGGCTGCTCCCCCCGCCAGTGGATCTCGGAAGAACTTCCCTACATTCACGACGCGCAATTGGCTTCCACCGCGAACTAGAAAGCCTTCGCGGCGAGTTGTCCACAGGCGCCCAGCAATGACGTGGTGACTTCCGTAGGATTGGCGGGTGGCTGCTGCTGAGTTTCCGGAAGACCCTGCCCAGGCGAGTGAGGCAGCGCAGGTGCTGCACCGGGTGTTCGGTTACGACACGTTTCGTGGGCAGCAGCAGGAGATCATCGAGACCGTCGTGGCCGGTGGCGACGCGCTGGTTCTGATGCCGACCGGTGGCGGCAAGTCGCTGTGCTACCAGATCCCGGCCCTCGTCCGGTCCGGTGTGGGAGTGGTGATCTCGCCGCTGATCGCGTTGATGCAGGACCAGGTCGACGCGTTGACGGCGCTCGGCGTACGGGCCGGATTCCTCAACTCGACCCAGGACTACGAGCAGCGGCGGGAGGTCGAGCAGGCGTTCCTGTCCGGCGATCTCGACCTGCTGTACCTGGCGCCGGAGCGGCTCCGGGTCGAGGCGACCACGCGACTGCTCGACCAGGGCAAGATCTCGCTGTTCGCGATCGACGAAGCGCACTGTGTTTCGCAATGGGGACACGACTTCCGGCCCGACTACCTGATGCTGTCGCAGCTGCACGAGCGCTGGCCCGACGTACCGCGGATCGCGTTGACCGCCACCGCGACCGAGGCCACCCACCAGGAGATCGCCACCCGGCTGAACCTCACCGAGGCCAAGCATTTCGTCGCCAGCTTCGACCGGCCGAACATCCAGTACCGGATCGTCGCCAAGGACAACCCGCAACGCCAACTGCTCGACCTGCTCCGCACCGAGCACACCGGCGACGCGGGCATCGTCTACTGCCTGTCCCGCAACAGCGTCGAGAAGACCGCGACCTTCCTGACCCAGAACGGCATCGAGGCCGTTCCGTACCACGCGGGCTTGGACAGCCGGACTCGAGCCAAGAACCAGTCCCGCTTCCTCCGCGAGGACGGCCTGGTCGTGGTCGCGACGATCGCCTTCGGGATGGGCATCGACAAGCCGGACGTGCGTTTCGTCGCGCATCTGGATCTGCCGAAGTCGGTCGAGGGCTACTACCAGGAGACCGGTCGCGCGGGCCGTGACGGGCTGCCGTCCACCGCCTGGCTGGCTTATGGACTGCAGGACGTGGTCCAGCAACGCAAGATGATCGACACCTCCGAAGGCGATGCGGCGCACCGGCGCCGGCTCGGTACACACCTCGACGCGATGCTTGCGCTGTGCGAGACCGTTCAATGCCGGCGGGTGCAGTTGCTTGCGTACTTCGGCCAGTCAGGTGAGACCTGCGGGAACTGCGACACCTGTCTGACGCCACCCGAGTCCTGGGACGGCACGATCCCGGCGCAGAAGCTGCTCTCGACCGTCTATCGCCTACAGCATGAGCGAAACCAGAAGTTCGGCGCGGGCCAGGTGGTCGACATCCTGCTCGGCAAGACCACCGAGAAGGTGAAGCAGTTCCGCCACGACGAGCTGACCGTCTTCGGCATCGGCACCGAGTTGAAGGACACCGAGTGGCGCGGGGTGATCCGCCAGCTCCTCGCGCAGCGGCTGCTCACGGTCGAAGGCGATTACGGCACGCTGCTGCTGACCGAGGACAGTGCCGAGGTGCTCGGTCGCCGGCGCGAGGTGATGATGCGCCGCGAGCCGGAACGCACCGGCCGCGCCTCGCGCTCTTCGGGGAGGGACAAGAAGAAGGCGGCCGTCGCCGACCTGGCACCCGAGGCCGTCGAGGTCTTCGAGCGGCTCCGGACGTGGCGCGCCGCGACCGCCAAGGAGCAGGGCGTACCGGCGTACGTGATCTTCCACGACGCGACGCTGCGCCAGATCGCGACAGAGCTGCCCGGCACGCTGACCGAGCTCGGCAAGATCAGTGGTGTCGGCGAGAACAAGCTCGCGAAGTACGGCGAAGGAGTGCTGGAAGCGCTAGTGGCCTAGCAGCGGCTGGATCGCGGTGACCAGTTCCTCGGCGATCCGCCCGGCATCCTTGTTGCCGTTGGCCAGCAGGATCGAGAGCGCGACGTGGTGACCGGGAATGGCGACCATCAGACTGGAGTAGCCAGGATCGTTGCCCCCGTGCCCGAAGGCGTCGCCGAGGCCGAACTGCTGCGAGTAGCGCATCGTGCCGAGTCCGTACTGCCCATCCCCCGCCGTCATCTGCCTGACCAGCTCAGCCGGTACTACGCGGTCGCCGTACAGCTGATAGCCCCAGCGGGCGACGGTCGGAGCGTCCGCTGCCAGCCCGGCGTTCGCCGCAGTCAGGCTCGCGATCGCACGGCACGGGATGTACCCGTCGAAGGCGGCGCCGCAACTGCTCCCGGTGCGGTCCTTGGCGACCGGCGGTTGCGGCTTCTCGGCGTCCTGGAAGGCCGCGCGCTCGAGGCCGGCCGGGGTCGCGAGGTCGCGCCGTAGTACGGACTGGAAGGGTTCGCCGGTGATCTTGTCGATGAGCAGGCCGAGCAGGATGTAGCTGGGATTGCTGTAGTTGTAGGGGCTGCCGGGCTGACCGGGTTGAGCCGTGTCATAGGTCAGCGCCTGCTCAGCGGTCCAATGCTTGGCCGGTGCGGCCGCGATCGCCTTGTCGAGCCGGGTGTAGTCGTCGGGCCTGAAGTCCGGTACGCCGGACGTCATGCTCAGGTGCTGCCGAACGGTCGCCTCGTTCGCCGTCAGCTTGTGCTTCACGTACGCCGACAGCGGCTTGTCCAGGTCGACCTTGCGAGCCTTTGCGAGCAGGAGCACCTCGGCCGCGATGAACGTCTTCGTGATGCTGGCGACGGCCATCGAGGTGTTCGGCAGCAGGTCTGTTCCGACCGCGTCCTGGCCGGCTGCGCCCGACCAGGTCCACTGGTCGGTCACCACAGCAGCGGTGATCCCCCGGGCCGCCGACTCGCTGTCCGGCGTCGCGGCGTACTGGCTGACGACCTTCGTCAGCACGGCCTGGAGGATGGCTGCTTTGGCGGGGTCGAGCGGCGTCGTACCGGGATCCGGCGCGGTCAGCACCGCCGGCGTCGTCGCAAGCGGCGCCACCGGGCCACTGCCCGAGGAACATGCCGCCAAGGCTGATATCACCAGCACCGCGGCTGCAGCCTTGATCATTTGGTGTCGCATGCCCAGAGCTCCGCGGCTATCTCGGCGAAGGTGTGGATGGTGCGGGAACGCCGGGCTGCGGACCAGGCCAGGCAGACGTGGTTCGGGCCGATGTCCTCGATCGGGACCGCGACGACATCCGGCCGGCTGTAGAAGGAGGCCGTGGTCAACGGAAGCACCGAGACTCCATTGCCGATGGCAACGTGTTCGAGTTTCTCCTCCACACTGTGGAAGACCGGCAGCCGGCCGGTCATCCCCTCGCGCAACTCGATCGCCACGTCCCGCCACTCCGGTACGGCGTCCGGCGGCTGCAGCAGGTGGTCGCCGGCCAGGTCGGCAATCCGGATCACCGGCTTGCCCGCCAGCCGGTGATCCGCGGGCAGCATCGCGACCCGCTGCTCGTCGAACAACGGCCGCACGGTCAGCCCCTGCTGGTCGATCGGCAACCGGACGATGCTGACGTCCGCGCGCCCGTCACGCAGTACGTCGGTCTGATCCACCCAGGAGGTCCGCAGCAGCTCGACCGTCAGGTCCGGGTACTGCGCGGTCAGCGCCCGGACCGCCGGGGTCACTGTGATCCCCGGCATGAAGCCGATCGTGAACGTCCGCGATCCCCGGGCCGCCTGCGTCGCCCGCCGCTGGGCCGCCCCGGCCGAAGCCAGCAACGGCCGCGCGTCCTCCAGCAGTTGCCGGCCACTCGAAGTCAACTCGGTGGCCCTTTTGTCCCGGACGAACAACTGCACCTTCAGCTCGTCCTCGAGCGCCCGGATCTGCCGCGACAACACCGGCTGAGCGATATGCAACCGCTCCGCCGCCCGCCCGAAATGCAGCTCCTCGGCCACCGCCACGAAGTACCGCACCTTCCGCAGATCCAGATCCACGCCCCACCTCCTGATACCCCCAGGGTATTACGCCGGCCGGGCGGCCCGGCGCAGGACGGCAACGCCCGACCGGGCCGCACCGAACAACCCGATCGAGGTCGGGATGACGATCAGCAGCAGCGCGACAGCAGCGCCTGCCGCGGTCGGCGAGATCCCGGACTGGGTGAGCGCATCCCAAGCCATCCGGATCACCTTGAGGGTGGCCCGCAGGCTGAAGCGGAGATAGAACCAGACGGCCATCGCGATCCCGGGCAGATAGAGCACCAGGTAGCAGCGCGCCCACCAGATCTCCGCCCGGCGGGAGTTTTCGATCAGCGCGCTGTCGTCAGGCGTCGGACGCCGGATCAGCTGCCGGGCGAGGGCACCCTTCAGCGCCCAGAGGTTCCGGCTGCCGCTGATCACCAGCAGGATCGCGTAGAAGTCGGTCCGCAGGTAGACGGCGCTCTGCGCGATGATCGAGCCGACATTGATCATCACCACGGCCCGCGCGATCGCGGTCGCCGTCGCACCCAGCGAGTCACCCCACCAGACCTGCACGAACACGACCAGTGCGGCGATCGCGAGGTTGCTCAGCATGCCGGCCGCCAGCGGCAGGAAGCGCTGCCGGCGAGGCAACGCCCACAGTCCGGTGAGGTCGGTCTGCGCGACGATGAAGAACAATCGCCGCCCGAAGGAGATGCGGGCGGACAACCCGAGCCGGGCCGCACCGAGCTTGTGCGCCATTTCGTGGATGACGGCCAGCGACAGCGACAGCAGCATTGTCGTGAGAAGACTGGCCAGCGGCGCCGAGAACGGCACATAGTCGTGGTACGTCGGGCGCAACTCGGGCCGGCGT
This sequence comes from Kribbella sp. NPDC006257, assembly GCF_040613535.1. Taxonomy (NCBI): domain Bacteria; kingdom Bacillati; phylum Actinomycetota; class Actinomycetes; order Propionibacteriales; family Kribbellaceae; genus Kribbella; species Kribbella sp. NPDC006257. The sequence continues at coordinate 24,754 of NZ_JBEXSJ010000052.1, read as the reverse complement.
ACGAGCAGCACCGACCCGGCGAGCACGATCGCGAGCTGGACCAGCATCCCCGCCGGCCCGAACACGATTCGCCCGAAGCTCTGGCCGAACGGCTTGCCGTCCGGCCCCGCATCGTCGTCCTCACCGGCGACCAGGACGCCGGCATCTTCCAGCGTGGCCAGGAAATCCAGTACGTCGACGTCCTGGCCGGCCAGTTCGCCGGCCCTGGCCGCCACGTCGTCGATCGGGTGGCCCTGCTGGAGCCAGAGCATGACCTGGCCGCCGATCTCCGGCACCGAGACGAACTCGGCCGACTCCCGCCTGCCGAGGACATAACCGTCGCCGTCGCTGACGACGGTGACGGACCGGTAGCGGTTCATCCCTGCGCGGCCGGCCGCGAGGCGCAGTACTTACAGTCCGGATGCCGTTGCCACGGATCGAAGGCGACGTTCAGCTCGTCGGCGAGTTCGAGCAGGTGGTAGCGGGCCCGGGCCAGCGGCGTCTCGGTCGGCCGGAGGTACCGCAGTACCTCCATCGTCATCAGGCCGGACAACAGTTGCACGGCTGGTCCGGCTGCCCGGTTGACCGACCGCCGCTCGAACAACAGGCCCGGCCCTTCTGGATCGTCGGCGCGCTGCAGCTCCAGGCACTGGCGGCATGGCGAACTTCCGGGCTCGACAGACCAGTAGCACAGCGTCGAGTACGCCAGACCGCCCACTACGAAGGGAATCCCGAGCGCACAGCAGGCCTCGTTGATCAGCAACTGGACGTCGGCCGGGCTGTCGATCGCGCCGACCACCAGATCCGCGCCGGTCGCGAGTTCCTCGATCGTGGCGGCATCGGTGATCCGCCGATGGACCGCGGTCACCGTCGTACCGCCGGAGTACGCCTCGGCCCAGGCCTTCGCCGCATCGACCTTGCGCCGGCCGATCGACGCCAGGTCGTAGGTGAACTGCCGGTTCAGGTTCTTCGGCTCGATCGTGTCGCAGTCGACGACGGTGATCCGGCCGACGCCGAGACCGACCAGGGACTGCAGGATGCCCGACCCCAGCCCGCCGGCGCCGAGCAGCAGGATGGTCGAGCCGGCCACCGCCTGGTGCTGGTCGGCGCTGCTGTACTCCAGGTTCGACGTCACGTCGTAGAACCGCAGGTTGCTCTGATGGCGTTCCCGGACCGCCGGATCCAGGGCGTCGTCAGCATCGACTCGTTCCAGCAACTGCCAGGCGTCGAACTGCGCCAGTACTGCGGCCAGCTCGTCGCCGGTCACGGAGTAGCCGGCCTGCGTCAAGGCTTCGACCAGCTGGGGCTCCGTCCGGGTCCCCTCCCGCAACAGCCTCAGCAAGGCCGTGATGGATCCTTCCGGATCGTCCAGGTGCACCCGCTCCAGCGCGCGGCGATGCACCGTCACCGCGCCAGGTGGGGTCTCGATCCCCACCGACTTCAACCGCGCGACCGTCATGACTCTCCCTCGGTCCGATCCATCAGCTGTCCGACGAGGCGGCCGTCCCCGGGACCTCGACGGCTCCGGGGACGGCCCCGCATCACGCGAGATCCTCTTCGCGCTGGTGGATGAACGTTGCCTCGATGCGCTCGACCTTGGTCACGGTGATCTTCATGAACTCACCCCCTTGTTCACCTCGCTCCGGCGCCGTCTCACTGACGACAGATCCGGAACGCTACGACCTGAATCCGCCGCACGGGAGCGGTTGCAGTGGACCCTGCTCGTTCGCTCATCGGCAGCGCACCAACGGGTTGCCCGACCGGCCCGCGGCTGCGTGGTGGGGCAGAAGAAAAGCCCGGCCAGGTCGGCCGGGCTTTCTCAGGGGGAGCTGCTAGTTGGCGACGACCCGGAGGGTGAACTCGCCTTCGCCGTCGCCGGTGACGCGGGTGCTGATGCCGGCGGAGCGGAGGGCGGCGTAGTCCTTGTCCCGATTGACCTTGCTGCTCAGGGATCCGATCGCCTGGAAGTCGACGTAGCCGACCATCACCGCGTTCTTGGTGTCCGGCACGGCCTGCTGGAAGGCTTCGGTCTGGCCGAGGTTGCCGCCCTTGAGCACCTGCTCGGCGTACCCCTTGTCGGTCGCGATCACCAGGTTGCTGCCGTCCTTGGCCTTCTCGATCGGGATCTCCGTCGACGTCCGGTTGCGCAGCAGATCGGTCAGCTTGTCGACGACCGCTTCGGCCTTCGCCGGGTCGGTCTCCATCTTGGCCGCGATCTTCGGCCTCTCGGCGCTGTCCTTGTCGATCGCGATCGCCAGGTTCTTGCCCAGCAACGGCTTCAGGTCGTCCGGCAGCGAGAGGCCGTACTCGTCGGCGAAGTTCTTCGTCAGGTCGCCGAGGTTGATCCCGGCCTGCCCGGACGACTTCTCGATCTGGCTCCACGCCGTGCTGACCAGGTTCTCGCCGTCGGACAGCGAAATCGCACCGGCGGTGGTGTCCGGCAGTTTGCCGATCATGTCGCCCGCGGTCTTGCTGTTCACCTTCAGGGTCTGGTCGCCGTGCACGACGCCCTTCAGCTCGACGTACTGCGAGTCGAACCGCAGCACTGCGGCAGCGCTACCCTCCGGCAACGCGGCGCGCTGCTGGTCGGTCAGTCGCTTGCCGGCCGCGAGCGCGAGGCCCTTCGTGTCGGCCCAGAAGGACGCGAAGCCCTGCTCGCCGAGCGCGGACATGTCCTTGTCGAACTTGTCGTTGTCCTCCAGCGACGAACCCTTGCTCGCGGCAACAGCCGAGTCGAGCGCGGTCTGCTCGTCGGACAGCAGCACATAGCCGTCCGCGAACGCGCGCTTCGGGGGCTCGTCCTCCTTGGCGAACAACTTGTCCAGGCCCTTGGTGGCCTTGCCCTCGTCCTTCACCTGGACGGCGACCACGGGCTCGACCTTGTCACCGGACGGTACAGCGGCCACGCCGGCGCGATCGCCGAGCCACGGCTTGATGTCCTTGTCGAAGTCGACGTCGGCCAGGTCGTCGCCGGCGTCCTTCTTGATCAGGTCGAACAGCTTCTGCCGCAGGTCGTCGTTGTCGCTGGTGAGTCCGATCTTCTCCTTGGCGGAGGGGAACTTCATCAGGAACCGCAGCGCGGCGACCCGCTGGCCGGCCGACGGGTTCAGGTCGATCCGCGCGTAGGCGACCGAGTTCGCCGGCAGCACACTGGCCGGCTGGTGACCGCCGCCGTTGAGCTTGGCGTAGGCGAAGATGCCGCCTCCGCTGATCACGGCGAGCACCGCCAGGACGGCGACGAGCGGGATCAGCTTGCCGCGCTTCTTCGGCTCCGGCTGCCACTGCTGCACATGCGGCTGCCCACCGAACGGCGGCTGGCCCCCCTGCCCGTACGGCGGTTGCCCGTACTGCGGCTGGCCTTGCCCGTACTGCGGTTGGCCCTGCCCGTAGTGCTGCCCTTGCGGGTAGTCCGGAGCCCCCTGCTGCGGCCAAAGCTGACCCGGCTGGCCTTGCGGGGTGGTGCCCGGCTGACCCTGCGGTCCGCCGTACGGGTTGGTGTTGTCAGTCATGGATCCCCCTCACGTCGCCGGTGGCCTCACCACCGGGCCGAGACAGGTTAATGCACCTGCGGCGATCCCTCTGACGCGGCAGGCAACGATGCGGTTGCAACTGGTTCGCTGCGCCAGTTCGCGGCGGCCAGAATCGCGGCCGCCAACGCTCCCCCGACCAGCCAGGCCGCCAATGGCGTCCATGTGTGCAGCTCCAAAGGTGCATCCAGCAGATCACCGGGCTTTGCAGCTTCGAGCCGCGGCTGCAACGGGTCGTGACCGAGCAGCATTCCGACGCCCCACGCAACCCCGCCGCCCAGCACCGAGCCGAGCGCGACGATGCCGACCGTCCACGGACCGTAGTTGCGCAGCCACCAGAACAGCGCGGCGCCGAGCACCAGCGCGGTCAGGAACCCGATCGCGGTGAATGTGCCGTCGGGGCCGAAGACCTTCGTCATCTGTTCCTCGCCGAGCGATCCACCGCGCTCGTCCACCGTGTACTGCGCGAGCGGCGAGAACTGCTGCCAGGCCCAGCCCGCGATCGACCCGGCGACCAGGAACACCGCGACGGTGACCGCGATCGCCTTCGCCCAGGGCAGTCCCGGCTCGGGCTCCGGCGGCACCCCGAACGGAGTACCGAACGACTGATACGGCTGCGGCTGACCTGTCTGGCTCACGGCCCCAGTGTTGCTCACCCGGTCAGCTCGCCAGGCAGGAGGGGCCGAGCAGCGCTTTGAGGTCCGCCATCAGCGACGAGGTCGGGGTGACCCGGAACTTGTCGCCGATCCGCATCACCGTCGTCTTCCGGCTGGCCTGCAGCCGGAGCTGCACCTCGGTCATCCCCGGGTGCGACTTCAGCACGTCGCGCAACTGGTCGACCACCGGCGGCGTACACCGGTTGATCGGCATCGTGATCACCACCGGCCCGCTCGGGCCTTCGGTCAGGTCGGGCACCGTGACCTCGTCACCGCTCAGCTCGACCCGGTCCTCGCGGCGCCGGATCCGGCCCTTCATCATGATGATGGCGTCGTTGCTCAGCAGGTGCGCGTGCAGCTGGTACGCCGAGGAGAACATCATCACCTCGATCGAACCTTCCAGGTCCTCGATCGTGACGATCGCGTAGATGTCACCGCGCTTGTTCACCTTGCGCTGGACCGCGGTGACCAGTCCGCCGATCGTCACCCGGGTGCCGTCCGGCCGGTCCTCGTCGGCGAGCAGCTGGCCGATCGTGCAGTCGGTGTTGTTGGTGAGCACGTGCTCGACCCCGAACAGCGGGTGGTCCGAGACGTACAGACCGAGCATGTCCCGCTCGTGCGCGAGCTTGGTCGCCTTGTCCCACTCCTCGATCTCCGGCACCCGCACGGTCAGCCGGCTGTTGCCGTCGGCATCGTCCGCCTCGTCGTCGCCCATGCTGAACAGGTCGAACTGGCCGTGTGCCTCGTTCCGCTTGAGGTCGATCGCCTCGTCGACGGCCTGCTCGTGCACCGCGACGACCGCGCGCCGGGCGTGGTTCATCGAGTCGAACGAGCCGGCCTTGGCCAGCGACTCGATCACGCGCTTGTTGCAGACCGGCAGCGGCACCTTGTCGATGAAGTCGACGAAGTCGGTGAACCGGCCTTGGGACTCGCGGGCGGCGACGATCTCGGCCACCACGTTGACGCCGACGTTACGGATCCCGGACATACCGAACCGGATGTCGGTGCCGACCGGGGTGAAGTTCGAGTCGGACTCGTTCACGTCCGGCGGCAGCACCTTGATGCCCATCCGGCGGCACTCGTTCAGGTAGATGGCCATCTTGTCCTTGTCGTCCTTCACCGACGTCAGGACGGCAGCCATGTACTCCGCCGGGTAGTTCGCCTTCAGGTACGCCGTCCAGTACGAGACCAGCCCGTACGCCGCGGAGTGCGCCTTGTTGAACGCGTAGTCGGAGAACGGGACGAGGATGTCCCACAGCGTCTTGATCGCGGCGGCACTGAAGCCGCTCTCCTTCATGCCAGCCTCGAAGCCGACGTACTCCGCGTCCAGCACCTCGCGCTTCTTCTTGCCCATCGCCTTGCGGAGCAGATCCGCTTTGCCCAGGCTGTAGCCGGCCAGCTCCTGGGCGATCCGCATCACCTGCTCCTGATAGACGATCAGGCCGTACGTCGGGCCGAGGATCGGCTTCAGCGCCTCTTCCAGCTCCGGGTGCAGGTAGCTGATCTCCTGCTGCCCGTTCTTGCGGAGGGCGTAATTGGTGTGCGAGTTCGCGCCCATCGGGCCGGGCCGGTAGAGCGCGCCGACCGCGGAGATGTCCTCGAAGTTGTCCGGCTTCATCAGCCGCAGCAGCGCCCGCATTGGGCCACCGTCGAACTGGAAGACGCCGAGGGTGTCACCGCGGCCGAGCAGCTCGAAGGTCGGGCCGTCGTCGAGGGTGTGGCTGAGCGCGTCGAGGTCGACGGTGAAGCCGTGCGCGGCCTCGATGTTCTTGACCGCGTCGTCCATGATCGTCAGGTTCCGCAGACCCAGGAAGTCCATCTTGACCAGGCCGAGCGTCTCGCAGCTCGGATAGTCGAACTGGGTGATGATCTGGCCGTCCTGCTCGCGGCGCATGATCGGGATCAGGTCGATCAGCGGCTCGCTGGACATGATCACGCCGGCCGCGTGCACACCCCACTGGCGCTTCAGGTTCTCCAGCCCGCGCGCGGTGTCGACGATCTTGCGGACGTCGGAGTCGGCCTCGTACAGCTGGCGGAACTCGCCGGCCTCGGAGTACCGCTTGTGCTGCGGGTCGAAGATGCCGGACAGCGGCACGTCCTTGCCCATCACCGACGGCGGCATCGCCTTGGTGATCCGGTCGCCCATCGCGAACGGGTAGTCGAGCACCCGGCCGGCGTCCTTGATCGCCTGCTTGGCCTTGATCGTGCCGTAGGTGACGATCATCGCGACCCGGTCGTCGCCGTACTTCTCGGTGACGTACCGGATCACCTCCGGGCGGCGGCGGTCGTCGAAGTCGATGTCGAAGTCGGGCATCGACATCCGCTCGGGATTCAGGAACCGCTCGAAGATCAGCCCGTGCCGCAGCGGCTCGAGGTCGGTGATCCGCATCGCGTACGCACAGATCGAGCCGGCGCCGGAACCACGGCCCGGACCGACCCGGATGCCCTGCTTCTTGGCCCAGTTGATGAAGTCCGCGACCACCAGGAAGTAGCCGGCGTAGCCCTTCGAGACGACGATCTCCATCTCGTAGTCGGCCCGCTTGCGGATCTCGTCGGTGATCCCGCCCGGGTAGCGGTGGTGCAGCCCGGCCTCGACCTCCTTGACGAACCAGGACTCCTCGTTCTCCCCCTCCGGGCAGGGGAAGCGCGGCATGAACCGGCCCTCGCCCTCGGTGAAGCTCACGTCGCACTGCTCCGCGATCAGCAGCGTGTTGTCACAGGCCTCCGGGTAGTCCTTCCAGACCTCGCGCATCTCGGCGGCGGTCTTGACGTAGAACTCGTCCGCGTCGAACTTGAACCGGTTCGGGTCGGACAGGGTCGAGCCGGACTGCACACAGAGCAGCGCCGCGTGCGCGACCGCGTCCTCGGGCTTGGTGTAGTGCAGGTCGTTGGTGGCGACCAGCGGAAGGCCGAGCTCCTTGGCCAGCTTCAGCAGGTCGCCCTGGACGTTCCGCTCGATGCCGAGCCCGTGGTCCATCAGCTCGCAGTAGTAGTTCTCCGCGCCGAAGATGTCGCGGAACTCGGCGGCCGCCTCGACGGCCTCCTTGTACTGCCCGAGCCGGAGCCGGGTCTGCACCTCACCGGACGGGCAGCCGGTGGTCGCGATCAGGCCCTTGCCGTAGGTCTGCAGCAGCTCGCGGTCCATCCGCGGCTTGAAGTAGTAGCCCTCCAGGCTCGCCAGCGACGACATCTTGAACAGGTTGTGCATGCCGGACGTGTTCTTCGCCAGCAGCGTGATGTGCGTGTACGCACCGCTACCGGAGACGTCGTCGCGGCCGCTGTTCGCGTCGCCCCACTTGACCCGCTTCCGCTCACTGCGGTGGGTGTGCGGCGTCAGGTACGCCTCGACGCCGATGATCGGCTTGACGTCGTACTTCTTGGCCGTCTTCCAGAACTCGTACGCCCCGAACACATACCCGTGGTCGGTGGTCGCGATGGCCGGCTGGCCCATCTCCTGGGCCGTTTTGAACAACTCGTCGATCCGCGCGGCGCCGTCCAGCATGGAGTACTCGGTGTGCACGTGTAGATGCACGAAACTGTCGCTGGACGCCATGTCTTCGCAGACCTCCCAGAGGCGTGAGTGAGCGGGTCGAAGACAGACTATGCGGGCCCATGGACAGTCTTTGAATCGGCGCTCCGACGACGTGCGGGGCCGCCCGCTATCCGGTCGTGGACGAGACCACCGGCACACCAGTTGGATGCTCCACTCTCTCCGCCCGGAGGAGGCGGAGAGAGTGGAGCGGCGGGCCCGGGGCCGGAGCAGGGGGGTTTCACGGCCAGGCCCGCCGGTCTTCAGTGGTTCCGCAGCAGGAACCAGCCGGCGCTGTCGGGTGGGAGCTTCTCCCCCACTTCCGGATCGCTGGCGATCACCAGCTCGCCGTCGACCGGAGTACAGACCGGCTTCGAGGAGCAGTTGACGTCGAACCAGAACCGCAGTACCTGCTCGAAGTACGTCGCGACGTCCGGATCGCGCCAGTTGAAGTCGGCCTGCTCGGCGGCGAACGTGTGCAGATACCACTGTCCGTCCGGCACGCGCTGCCAGGCGGACCCGCCGAAGATGGAGCGCCAGTTGTTCGGTGGCAACTCGCCGTACCGGTCGAAGGTGTCGATGGTTCCGTAGTCCGGGTGCACCGCGCAGTAGTCGGACACGTCGTACCCGTGATCGTGCTGCGGCGACGGGTAGAAGGGATTGAGCCAGAGGCCGTCGACACCGAGGCTGCACACGTAGACCTGATAGATCACCGCGGTTCGCCACCATCCTGGCCCGGCGCTCGGTTCGGTGTGCATGAAGAAGCCTCGTCACGATGTATCCGTCGTTGTCAGCGCAACGATCCCGGTTGCCGGCCGTCCTGGGCATCCGTAGACCTACGGGTTTGTGTACGGACATGGGAGCGTGCCCACGCCGCCGGAGGCGAGCTCAGTCCGTGCGTGTCTCGGCGATCCAGCGCGCGACCTGCGCCCGGGAAGTGAACCCGAGCTTGCCGAGAACGTGCTCAACGTGGGTCTCGACGGTCCGCTGGCCGATCACGAGCCGGGCAGCGATCTCCTTGTTACTCAGCCCCTCGCTGAGCAGTACTGCGATCTCCTGCTCGCGGCGGGTCAGGCCGCCGGCCCGGCCCGGGCTCACGGTGCTGCCCCGCTCCGTCTCCTTGCCGAGGGCCAGCGACACCGCCTGCTCGAACGAGTACGCCGCGCCCTCCTCGAAGGCCTGCTCGAAGGCGGCATCGCCGAGCGCGGCCCGGACCCGCTGCCGCGACTGCTCGTCGAACTGGCTGTACGGCGTGGTCTCGTCGACGTGCGCGCCGCTCGAACGCCAGACCGCTCGGGACCCGCCCATCAGCCGGGCAGCGAGTTCGTTCGGCGCCGCCGTACTCGCGCACCAGGACAGCGCCTGAACACAGAACCCGATCCCGGTCCGGTCGTTCAGCGGCAGCCACAGCCGGATCGCTTCGCGGAAGGATCGACAGGCCTGCTCGGCATCGTGGTGATCACGCCATTGCACGATGCCCAGCGTCCAGAGCGCATAGGCCTTCGACGACGCCGCGCCGTGGCTGTCGGCGAGTTCGAACGCCTGCCGGCTGAATTGCCCGACCCGTGGATCACCGAGGAAGAAGGTGGCCGCCGCCAGCAGGATGAGAACGTCGAACTCGCCGAGAAGGTTGCCGACGGCCCGGAATCCCGCCAGGCCCTCCTCCAGGCGGGCGACCGCGGCCGGGAGTTCGCCTGCGTAGTTCAGGGCATGACCGGAGACCTCCGCGATCCTCGCCCGCAGCAGGTCGTCGCCGAACCGCTCGGCCAGCACTTCACACTCGGCCAGCAGTTGGCTCATCTGTTCCGGCTCACCGAGGAACATCGCCAGGTAGCTGCCCGCCCACAGCGCCTTGGCGCGGGCCGGCGTCGGCTCCTCGGCGAGCTCGAGGGCCCGGACCAGATAACGGTGGCCTTCGCGGAGGAACCCGGCGAACCAGAAGTTCCAGATCGGCGCGGCAATCTCCAGTGCGGCCGGTGCCTCGGCGGGTTCGGACAAGCAGAAGTCCAGCGCGGCCCGGAAGTTGTCGTGCTCGCGGCGCAGCCGGATGAACCAGTCGGCCTGGCGGGGGCTGAAGCTGTCCGTCTCCCACTCCGCGGCCATCCGCCGGTAGTAGTCGCGGTGTCTCATCCGGAGCTCCCGCGCCCGGCCCGCCGCCGTGAGCCGATCCACGCCGTACTGGCCGATGATGCCGAGCAGGTCGTACCAGGCGACGGTGTGATCCGTCATCGCCTTCCTGGTGATGATCGACTTGTTCATCAGGCCGGCGAGCAGGTCGAGCACCTCGGCGCGGTCGATGCCGTCTCCCGAGCAGACCTCCTCAGCGCCTTCGAGGTCGAATCCGCCGGCGAATACCGACAGTCGCGCCCACAGCGCCTGCTCGGCCGGCGAACAGAGGTCGTAGCTCCAGCCGATCGCCGCATCCAGTGCCTGCTGTCTGGCCGGCGCGGCCGGTTTACCCGTCGCCAGCAGCCGGAAGCGGTCCTCGAGCCGGTCGAGGATCTGGGCCGGCGACAGTGTCCGCATCCAGACAGCCGCCAGCTCGATGGCCAGCGGGATGCCGTCGAGACGCCGGCACAGCTCGATCACCAGCGGCCGGCCGGCCGCGTCCAGCTCGAACTCCGGCGACACGGACCGGGCGCGATCCGCGAACAGCTCGATCGACTCGTACCGCGCGGCGTCGCCCGCAGTCATCGTGGTCTCCGGCGGAGTGGACAGCGGCGGCACCGGGAAGATCTGCTCCCCCTCGACTCCGAGCACATGGCGGCTGGTGGCGATGATCCGCAGCTGCGGGGCCGCTGCGAGCAGCTTGCTCACCAGCACGGCGCATGCGTCCGCCAGGTGCTCACAGTTGTCGAGCACCAGCAGCAGATGCTTGTCCTCCAGATACTCCGCGAGGTCCGCGGTGGGGTTTGCCGAGACCTGGCTCAGTTCGAGTGCTCCTGCCAGCGTGTGCCCCAGCAGGGCGGAGTCGTGCAAGGCGGCGAGCTCGACGAACCAGACGCCGTCCGCGAACGTACGCCGTACCTCGGCGCCCAGCCGCATCGCCAGCCGGGTCTTGCCGACCCCACCCACCCCGGTCAGGGTCAGCAACCGGGTGCCGGCCAGCAGCCGCCTGATACCGGCCAGCTCGCGGCGCCGGCCCACGAAACTGGTCAACTCGGCCGGTAGCTTTCCGCGAGTCGTTGCCATGGGCTTCGTCTCAGCCATGCCGATCGCCCGCCTTCGGTGTATCCCTCAGCGTAGGCCGGATATTCCAGTAGGGGCCGCAGAGGGCGCAGACTCGGGCTATGACGGGGCAGCACGACGGAAGTGTGCGGATCGCCGAGCTCGTGGCGACCCTCTCGTACGCTGCCGACCTCGGCCTCGGCCAGCCGATGGACCACTGCCTGCGGCAGACCGTGATCGCTCTGCGGCTCGCCGATCTGGCCGAGGCCGACGAGGGCGAGCGCGAAGCGACCTACTACCTCGGCCTGCTGATGAACACCTACTGCCACGCCGACGCCACTGAGCAGGCTCGATGGTTCGCCGACGAGATCTCGTTCAAAAGCGACAGCTACGAAATGCTCTCGATGAACACTGTGCAGACCGCCGCCTTCCTCCTCCGCCGGCTCAGTTCGCACGGCACCGCACTGGATCGGGTACGCCGCCTGGCGGCCTTCCCCCTCACCGGTCAGCGGACCATCGAGTCGTGGCTGGACACGCACTCGGCCCTCGGCTCGGAGTTCGCCGACCGGATCAGCCTCGGCGAGGCGACCGTCACCGCGATCCGGCAGGCGTACGAGCAGTGGGACGGCAAAGGAATCCCGAGCCACCTCCGCGGGCCTGCGATCTGCCTGCCGTCGCGACTCGTCCAGTTCGCCGGACCGATCGAGGTGATGGCGAGGCGCCACGGAGCCCAGGCAGCAGCGTCGATCGCACGGAAGCACTCCGGCTCGTACTTCGACCCTGCGCTCGCCGACTTGTTCATCCAGCACGCGGCCGAGGTGCTCGACGGCATCTCCACCGCGGCGAGTTGGGAGACCGTGCTGGCCGCCGAGCCCCGGCTGGCCAGAAGCGTGTCGGGCGCCGAGCTCGACGACGTCCTCGAGGCGATGGCCGACCTGGTCGACCTCAAATCGCCGTACCACGCGGGTCACTCGCGCGGAGTGGCCAACCTGGCGGCCGAGGCGGCGCGGATCACCGGTCTGCCGGAGGCGGAGCGACAGACATTGCGCCGGGCCGGGCTGCTGCACGACCTCGGCCGGCTCGGAGTCTCCAACGCAATCTGGGAGAAGGCGGGACCGCTGAGCGATGTGGAGCGGGAGCGGATCGAGCAGCACCCCTATCTCACCGACAAGATGCTGCTCCGGATCCCGGCGCTCGCTCGCAGCCGCGAGATCGCCGTACGTCATCACGAGCGGCTCGACGGGTCAGGCTATCCGCGAGGTCTGACCGCGGTCTCGCTGACGCCGGCCGATCGACTTCTCGCGGCCGCCGATGTCTACCACGCGATGACCGAGCCCCGCCCGCAGCGGCCCGCACTCGCCGGCGAAGTGGCCGTGGCCCGGCTTCGCGCCGAAGTACGCAGCGGCCGCCTTGACGGCGACGCGGCGAGTGCCGTGCTTCAGGCGGCCGGCCATCGCACAGCCAACCGGCCCGAACACCCTGCCGGTCTCACCGCCCGGGAGGTCGAGGTGCTCGCGCTGCTGGCCCGCGGCCAGGCGAACAAGCAGATCGCCCGTCAGCTCGGCGTCACGCCGAAGACAGTGTCGAACCACATCGAGCACGTCTACACCAAACTCGGTGTCGGCAGCCGCGCCGCCGCGACGCTGTTCGCAACCCAGCACGGCTTGGTCGGCAGCTTCGAGCCCGCGCCCCAGCAGCCCGCGCCGCGAACCTAGTGCCCCGACACGGGGCACTAGCGCCCGGCTAGTAGTCCGGCTGTTCGCACCGGCCGGCTCTCGAGTCGCAGGACCCGCCAGGCGAGCGACGAGACGCCCAGCGCGACCAGGACGATGGCTCCCCGCTGCGTCCATCCCTGGACCGCCGTACCCGTGGTCGCACCCGTCACCACCAAGGCCGCGATCAGTACGATCCCGAAGATCCAAGTCGGTCTGGCGAGGTCATGCCAGCCTTCGACCTTTCGCATCGCCCGAGAGAGGACGAACGGCGCCACGACGGTTGCCAGCGCCGCGACACCGAAGCAGAGGAAGTGCGCCTTGCCCTGCCAGGACGCGGCCGCCTCCGCCGTAGTACAGCCGGAATCGGCCGCCCGGCAGTCGAGCCGGAAGAAGGCATCGCTCATCGTGTCGAACGCGGGCAACGAGGCAGCGACCAACCATGCGCCGGCGGCGGATCGCAGGGAGGGCCGTAGTACGAAGACTGCGAAAGCGATCGTCAGCGCGCCGCCGATCCCCTCAGTGAGGCGGGAGGCAGTCGCATAGTGGGCGGTGAGAGCGCCCAGGTCGCTCACGTCGTGCCGTCCCGCCGAGTAGCCGTGCCCCTCAACCATCCCGAGCACCAGCCAGCCTGCGATGAACAGCAGCTGACCAGCGATGGCGGCACCCGCGAGTCCGGTCGTACGCCGTACGGAGTTATCTGTCATACCCCGAGCGTGATCCGCAACAGCCGCACCGTCATGAGGTGTTCGCCTCATGCCCTCGACGGCTGGAATTCCTACGTTGGCAGGACAGGAACCAATCGACAGGGGACGGACATGACCACGCAGGTGGTGCCAGGACTGGCGGAGATCAAGCAGCATGCTCGAGCGAGCTGGGCGGCCGGGGACTTCCCCGCCGTGGCGAAGCTGCAACTGTGGGAGGTCGGCGAGCAGCTCGTTCGCCGGGTCGGAATCGGCAGCGGCGAGGATGTACTCGACATCGCCTGCGGCACCGGGAACGCCGCCCTGAGAGCTGCCTCGGCCGGGGGCCGGGTGGTCGGGGTGGACCTGACGCCGGAGCTGTTCGTCGCCGGTCGAGCGCTGGCCGCCGAGGCCGGCGTGGAGATCGAGTGGATCGAGGGCGATGCCGAGGACCTGCCGTGTGCCGATGAGACCTTCGACGTGGCGCTGTCCACGTTCGGCCTGATGTTCGCGCCACGGCACGAGGTCGCCGCGCACGAGCTCGTCCGGGTACTACGGCCAGGCGGCCGGTTCGGTTGCACCGCCTGGACGCCCGATGGGCTACAGGGCATGTTCTTCAAGAAGCTGGGGTCATACGCCCCACCACCACCGCCGTTCGCCCAGCCGCCGCTGCTATGGGGCGACGAGGGCCACGTCCGGCAGGTCTTCGCCGGAACCGGAGTGACACTGGAGTTCGCCCGCGAGTCCGTGCCGCTGGCGCCGTTCGACTCACCGGATGCGGCGATCGACTGGACCTCGAGTCATTTCGGACCGCTGATCATGCTGCGCGGCATGCTGGAACAGCAGGGCCGATGGGAACAGGCTCGAGCGGAGCTGGCTGATCTCTACGTCAGCGGCGCGCCCGCAGAGTATCTGGTCGTCCAGGGCCGCAAGCCTGTCAGGTGAGAACGCGGGTATCGCTGTCGATCACCAGCACCTGTCCGTCCCGCATCGCCACGTACGGCATACCGTCCACGTCGTAGTGCGCCCGCACTTCCGCCAGCAGCTCCGTCTCGGGATGCCCGGGCGAGTCCAGGTGCGGGACGATCGCGTGATCGAGGAGGCCGAGCCCGTCCCAGATCACCTCGCCGTCGACGGCGTCCGGATCGTCACAGAACTCGAGTCCCCGCAGGCTGGGCGCGAGCACACAAGGCCCTGCACTGTAGCCGGCATAGACGAGTTTCTCCGAGCGGATCAGCTCGGGCAGGATCTTGTCCGCCCCACTGCGCGCCATCGCGGCCCGCAGTACGAACACGTTCCCGCCGCGGACCCACACTCCGTCGTACGCCGTGAGCCGGGTGCCCAGGTCGGACACGGTGCGGAGATCGAGCTCTTCCGCCGTCAGACCCAGCTCGGTGAGCCAGGTGATCTCGGCCGCCACCTTCTCCCGGCGTACGGCGGGATCCTCGCTGTCGATCGCGTTGCAGATCACCGCGAGGCGACCGGCCGGTGGCAGCAAGGCGACCAGCCGTTCGGGGTGGTCGCCGAGCCGGAAGGACGAGAGGTAGAGCTTCATCGGACTACTGGGGGTCGGCCAGCTGGTCGAGGGCGCTGTCGAGGTCTTCGGGGTAGGCCGAGGTGTACTCGACGTATTCGCCGGAGCAGGGGTGGGTGAAGCCCAGGCGCATGGCGTGCAGCCATTGGCGTTTGAGTTGGAGGCGTTCGGCGAGGACCGGGTCGGCGCCGTACGTCGTGTCGCCGCAGCACGGATGACCGATCGCGGCCATGTGGACCCGGATCTGGTGCGTCCGGCCGGTCTCCAGGGTGATCTCGAGGAGGGTGGCGAACCGGAAGGCCTCGAGCGTCTCGTAGTGCGTGATGCTCGGCTTGCCGCCCGCGATCACACCGAACTTGTAGTCGTGGTGCGGGTGCCGGTCGATCGGGGCGTCGATGGTTCCGGTGAACGGATCCGGGTGGCCCTGGACCAGCGCGTGGTAGATCTTTTTGACCGTGCGCTCCTTGAAGGCGCGCTTGAGGACGGTGTAGCTGTACTCCGTCTTCGCGACCACCATCAGCCCCGAGGTGCCGACGTCGAGGCGATGCACGATGCCCTTGCGCTCGGCGGCGCCGCTGGTGGAGATGTTGAAGCCGGCCCCGGCCAGGTGACCGATCACGGTCGGTCCCGTCCAGCCCGGGGACGGGTGGGCCGCGACGCCGACCGGCTTGTCGACGACCACGATCTCGTCGTCGTCATGAACGATTCTCAGGTTCTCGACGGTTTCCGGGACGACGGTGATCTCGCCCGGCGGTGGCGGCAGTTCGACGTCGAGCATCACGCCGGCCGCGACCCGGGTGGACTTCATCGCCGCCGCACCGTCGACCTGCACCAGGCCGGACTCGATCAGCTCGGCGGCTTTGGTCCGGGAGACACCGAACAGCCGGGACAGCGCAGCATCGAGCCGCTCCCCCGCGAGCCCGTCCGGCACCATCACCGTGCGTGAATCGCCACTCACTTCTTAGCCACGTCCTTCGTGCCGTCCAGCTTCACGCCGCGCAGGGTCTGGATGACCAGCAGGATCGCGGCGGAGGTGACGGCCATGTCGGCGACGTTGAAGATCGCCCAGTGCGGGGTCTGCAGGAAGTCGACCACGTGCCCGTGGAACGGCGACGGCGCGCGGAAGATCCGGTCCATGATGTTGCCGACCGCGCCGCCGAACAGGAACCCGAACGCGATCGCCCAGCCGATCGAGCCGAGCCGGCGCGACAACCACACGACGCCGACCGCCACGATGATCTGGATCGCGCTGATCACCGGTGTGTAGCTGGTCCCGAGGCTGAACGCCGCTCCCGGGTTCCGGATCAGGTTGAACTTCAGCAACGACCCGATCACGTTGACCGGCTCCCCCGGCGTCAAATGCCGCAACGCCAGCACCTTGGTCAGCTGGTCAAGCCCAAGCACCACCAGCCCAACCACCCCGAACAACACGATCATTCGGTGGCGCGGGCGCGAAACAGAGCCGGCCGACTCGACGTCGGCCGACTCTGTGGAGTCTTCAGCTGTTACGTCCGCCGGTGGGGTGGACGGGTGCTCTTCGCTCAGCGGCGTTCTTCGCGTTCTTTGCATGACACGCACAGTGTCGCACGGGGGAACGCCTGCAACCGACCTTTGCCGATCGCCTGGCCGCAGCTCTCGCAGACGCCGTAGGTTCCGTCGTCGATCCGGGACAGCGCCCGCTCGATCTGGTCCAGCATGTCCCGGGCGTTGTTCGCCAGCGACATCTCGTGGTCCCGCTCGAGGGTCGTCGACCCGACGTCGGCCTGGTCGTTGCCGGCCCCGTCGCCGCCGTCGCGGAGCAGTCCGACGATCTCCTGCTCGGCGTCGCGGATCTCCTCCTTGAGGTGGATCGCGTCGGCCTCCAGCTCACCGCGCAGTTCCTCGACCTCGGCCGCGGTCCACGGGTCCTCGCCGTCCTTGACCTTGAACGTGGTGGCGGACTTGATGGGCGACTTCGCCGGCGCCGTCGCCGGCGTCCTGTTCTCGTTGGTCTTCATAGCCACCCTCTTCGTAGGCGTCTGCTTGGCAGGGGTTTTCTTGGCCGGAGCGCTCGCGGCCGGTTCGGTGGTTTTCGCGGCGTTCTGCTTGACCGCGGACTTGCGTTGGGGGGCGGACTTCTTCGGAGCCGATGTAGCCATGGTTCGACTACCCCCTGCCTTCGTCGGAGACTGAAGCGGACTGGTCGCAAGACAGTAGGGCACGTGACGGTCACGTACCAGCCCGACGCGCAGACCGTGGACATACGGTAGTCGGTTCTTCAAGCCCGCTCGATGTTCCGCGCGTCACAACCACATCCCGGACACGCGTTCAGGCAAGCAATTGCTTCATTCCGGCCACCACCGCAACAGGATTGTCATAGAAGAAGTCCCCGCTGACCACCCATTAACGATTCGTAGCGGAGTGGTCCGGAGTCGTACACTGCAGACGCGTCACCGCAAGGCAGTGATGGGGCCATCACCCCGGAGCCGCCGGAAGAACGGCCCACCCGGGCTCATTAGAACCGGCAGCGATGAAGCGAATGAAGTGGGTGACCCAGTGTCACCAAGAAGGGTGGTACCGCGGAGCCCGGCGACAGCGCCGAGGCCTCGTCCCTTCGTCGCCGAAGCAGCAGGCTCGTGACGAAGGACGAAGAGATGGCGGAACACCCCACCACCGGATGGCAGCAGGTCCCGGCCCAGGTCGACCTGCCGGCGATCGAGCGGGACGTGCTCGCGCACTGGGCCGAGCAGGACACCTTCGCCAAGAGTCTCGCGCAGAGCGCGGACGGGCAGCCCTGGACCTTCTACGAGGGCCCGCCGACGGCGAACGGCATGCCCGGCACGCACCACATCGAGGCCCGCGTCTTCAAGGACGTCTTCCCGCGCTACCGGACGATGAAGGGCTTCTCGGTCGAGCGCAAGGCGGGCTGGGACTGCCACGGCCTGCCGGTCGAGGTCGCGGTCGAGAAGGAGCTCGGCTTCAACGGCAAGAAGGACATCGAGGCGTACGGGATCGCCGAGTTCAACGCGAAGTGCCGCGAGTCCGTCCTGCGGAACGTCGACGCGTTCAACGCGTTGACCAACCGGA
Organism: Kribbella sp. NPDC006257; assembly: GCF_040613535.1. NCBI lineage: Bacteria > Bacillati > Actinomycetota > Actinomycetes > Propionibacteriales > Kribbellaceae > Kribbella > Kribbella sp. NPDC006257. The sequence goes on along the minus strand of NZ_JBEXSJ010000052.1, from coordinate 6,900 downwards.
TGGGCTACTGGGTCGACCTCGAGCACCCGTACAAGACGATGGACCCCGAATACGTCCAGTCGGTCTGGTGGTCGCTCAAGCAGATCCACGACAAGGGCCTGCTGGTCGAGGACTACCGGATCACGCCGTACTGCCCCCGCTGTGGCACCGGCCTGTCCGACCACGAGCTCGCCCAGGGCTACGAGACGGTCGTCGACCCCTCGGTCTACGTCCGCTTCCCGCTGACCTCGGGCCCGCTGGAAGGCAAAGCCTCTCTGCTGGTCTGGACGACGACCCCCTGGACACTGGTCTCCAACACGGCCGTCGCCGTGCACCCGGACGTCACTTACGTGGTCGCCACCGACGGCAACGAGTCGCTGGTGGTCGCCGAGCCGTTGCTGTCCGCGCTGGGTGAGGGCTGGACGGTCACCGAGCAGTTCAGCGGGCGCGACATGGAGCGCTGGACCTACCAGCGTCCGTTCGAGCTGGTCGAGTTCCCCGAGCCGGCCCACTACGTCGCATTGGCGGAGTACGTCACCACCGAGGACGGCACGGGTCTGGTCCACCAGTCCCCCGCGTTCGGCGCCGACGACCTCCTGGTCGCGAAGGCCTACAACCTGCCGGTCGTGAACCCGGTCGAATCCGACGGCAAGTTCGCGGCTGACGTGCCGCTGGTCGGTGGTCAGTTCTTCAAGAAGGCCGACTCCGGCCTGGTCAAGGATCTGCAGGAACGCGGTGTGCTCTTCAAGCACGTCCCCTACGAGCACCCGTACCCGCACTGCTGGCGCTGCCACACACCAGTCATGTACTACGCACTGCCGTCCTGGTACATCCGTACGACGCAGGTGAAGGACGCCCTGCTTCGCGAGAACGAGAAGACCAACTGGTACCCCGACTCGATCAAGTGGGGCCGGTACGGCGACTGGCTGCGCAACAACATCGACTGGGCCGTCTCCCGCTCCCGCTACTGGGGTACGCCGCTGCCGATCTGGCGTTGCGCCGAGGACCACCAGGTCTGCGTCGGCTCGCTGGCCGAGCTCGGCGAACTGGCCGGCCGCGACCTGTCCGCGACGGACCCGCACCGCCCGTACGTCGACGACATCACCTTCGCCTGCCCGACCTGTGGCGAGGAGTCGCACCGGGTCGCCGAGGTGATCGACGCCTGGTACGACTCGGGCTCGATGCCGTTCGCGCAGTGGGGCTACCCGTGGGTGGACGGCTCGAAGGAGAAGTTCGCCACGGCGTACCCGGCCGACTTCATCGCCGAGGCGATCGACCAGACCCGGGGCTGGTTCTACACGCTGATGGCGATCGGCACGCTGGTGTTCGACGAGTCGTCGTACAAGGACGTCGTCTGCCTCGGGCACATCATGGCCGAGGACGGCCGGAAGATGTCCAAGCACCTGGGCAACATCCTGGAACCGATCCCGCTGATGGACGACCACAGCGCGGACGCGGTGCGCTGGTTCATGGCCTGCTCCGGCTCGCCGTGGAAGGCCCGCGGCATCGGCCCGAACGTGCTGAACGAGATCGTCCGCAAGGTGCTGCTGACCTACTGGAACACGGTCGCCTTCCACGCGCTCTATGCGCGGCTGGCCGACTGGTCACCGACCGACGTGCCGCCGGTGGCCGAGCGGTCGGTGCTCGACCGCTGGCTGGTCAGCGAGACGAACCGGCTGGTCCGGGAGACCGACGTCGCCTACGCGACGTACGACACGCAGAAGCTCGGCGTGCAGATCAGCCAGTTCGTCGACGTGCTCTCCAACTGGTATGTACGCCGCTCGCGGCGCCGGTTCTGGGCGGGCGACACCGGCGCGCTGGCCACCCTGCACGAGACGCTCGAGGTGCTCACCCGGCTGATGGCGCCGCTCACCCCGTTCGTCACCGAGCGGGTCTGGCAGGACGTGTTCCGCCCGGTCACGCCCGGGCTGGCCGAGTCGGTGCACCTGACCGCGTTCCCGCAGTACGACGAGGCGCTGATCGACGACGCGCTCGCGACCCACGTGTCGATGGCGAAGCGGGTCGTCGAGCTGGGCCGGTCGGCCCGGGCCGAGGCGAAGGTCCGGACCCGGCAGCCGCTCAGCCGGGCGCTGGTCGGTTCGGCCGCGATCGCGGACCTGGACGACGAACTGCTGGCCGAGATCGCCGAGGAGCTGAACGTCGGCTCGGTCGAGCCGCTGTCGTCGGCCGGCGCCGACCTGGTCGAGTTCTCCGCGAAGGGCAACTTCCGCGAGCTCGGCAAGCGGTTCGCCAAGCAGACACCGGTGGTCGCGGCCGCGATCGCCGCAGCCGACGCCGCCGGACTGGCTGCCTCGATCAAGGCATCCGGTACTGCGACCGTGCTGGTCGACGGCGAGAACGTCGAGATCGGCGCGGCCGAGGTGATCTTGTCGGAGCGGCCACGGGAGGGCTGGTCGGTGGTGAACGAGCAGGGCGAGACCGTCGCGCTCGACCTCGAGATCACCCCGGAACTGAAGCAGGCCGGGCTCGCCCGCGAGGTGGTCCGGATGCTGCAGGAGGCCCGGAAGAACGCCGGCCTGGAGGTCTCGGACCGGATCGCCGTCTGGGTCACCACCACCGACGCCGAGCTGGCCGGTGCCCTGGGCAAGCATGCCGAGGAGATCGCCAAGGAGGTGCTGGCCACCGAGCTGACCCAATCGGCGCCATCGGCAACAACCGACCTGGTAACCGGCTCGGACGAAGCCCTGGCCCTTACCTACTGGCTTGCCAAGGCCTGAGCAGGCAAAAAGGAAGCGGCACCCACTTGGGTGCCGCTTTCCTTGTCTCCGGCTGAACTGCGTACCGTCACCGCGAGGCGACCGTCAGTCAAAAGTATCCAGACATGACGAAGAGGCGGTGCTGCCGGATTAGCACCGCCTCTGGGTCAGATGTTCTTAAACGCCGTGGCCGTGAGCCTGGGCGCGGGCCTCCGGGCGGAAGCCGTTGCGCGGGCTCAGCGTGTCGTCGCCGTTGCCGAGTGCCTTCAGCTGCTCGGTGAAGTACGTCTTCAGCCGGCTGCGGTACTCGCGCTCGTAAGCGTGCAGGTCGTCGATGGTGCGCTCGAGCTGACCCTTCTGCTTCTCCAGCGTGCCCAGCATCTGGGCGCGGCGCTCGGCGATCTCGCCGTCCAGCTTCTCGGCGCGGGCGCGAGCCTCACCGGTCATCCGGTCGGCCTTGCCGCGAGCCTCGTTCTCCAGCCGCTCGGCCTTGGCGCGGGCCTCGCCGATGATCTTGTCGGCGGTGTCCTTCGCCTCCTGGACCAGGTCGTCGGAGTGCTTGGTGGCCATCTCCAGCAGCCGCACGGCGGAGCTGGAGGCGTCGCCGACGGTTCCTGCTGCCGCAGCAGCCCCCGCGGCCGCTACAGCGGGAGCGACGACTGGCGGTGGCTTCTCCTCGGGCTTCTCGACCACGACGGGAGCGGGCTTGGGCTGCTGCACCACGGGCGGCAGCGCGGCGGTCTGGTCGACCACCGGGCGCTCCTGCCCCGATCCAGCGCGCTGAGCGGCGGCCAGCTTGGCCCGCAGCTCCTCGTTCTCGGCGAGAAGTCGCTCGAGTTCGGCCTCCACCTCGTCGAGGAAGGAGTCGACCTCTGTGACGTCGTAGCCCTCCCGCAATCGGACGGGCGTGAACTGCTTCGAGCGGACGTCATCCGGCGTCAGCGGCATCTTTCACCTCGTTTGTCTGTGTCTTGGCGGAGTCCCCGTGGTCTGCACCTCGGCGACTCAGTAGATCACGTTATCGCTTCGTTGTGTTCTGGCGGAATCGGGGCGGGCGATAACTGCTCCCGGCACCTGGACGCCGGGTCAGGTCCTACCCAGGTTCTATCGTCCTCACCCTTCGGTTCACAGCGAGTTCATCGCGGTCGCGTTGATCGACATCGCCACCGAGACGAGCACGAACAGCATCAGCATCGACAGGTCGATCCGGATGCCGCCGGCCCCGATCGGGGGCAGGATCCGCCGCAACGGGCGCAGGAACGGATCGGTGACGGAGTAGACCAGCTCGAACAGCAGCAGGAGCGGCCCTTTCGGGTGCCACTGCGGCGCGAACATGACGATCAGACTGAGCACGAAGCGCGCCACCAACGTCAGGAAGAAGGCGAGCAGCACCCAGTACAGAACTGTGAGGACGAACCCGAGAGCAACCATGTCAGGGAAGAGTGTAGAAGACCGGGGGTAACCGGGCGTCAGCTCTGGTTGTAGAACCCGTCCGCGGCGATCTTTTCCTTCTCCTCCGCGGCCACCGTCACGTTCGGCGGGCAGACCAGGAACACCTTGGTGGTGATCCGCTCGATCGATCCGCGGCAGCAGAAGATCAGGCCGGCCGCGAAGTCCACCAGCCGCTTGGCGTCGGCGTGGTCCATCTCGGTCAGGTTCATGATGACGGGCGTGCCGTCGCGGAAGTGCTCACCGATGACGCGCGCCTCGTTGTAGCTGCGCGGGTGCACGGTGGTGATGCGGGCCAACTCGGTAACCTCCGGGGAAGGTGAGACTCCACGCCGATCTGGGAACTTGCTGACCGTGCCGACCTGCTCGTCACGCACCGCCTCGCGGGCGCGGGGCTCCGGCTCGGTCTCGTGGGATTCCCCGTCGACGGCCTCGTCCTCGTACTCGTCGTAACCGTCGTCGTACTCGTCGTCGTAGCGGGCGTTGTAGCGGGCGTTGTAGCGCTCGCCGTCCTCGACCAAGCCGAGGTACACACCCATCTTGCGCAACGCGCCGCTCATGGCCCTCCAGCCCTTCTGTCGAGTATCGATGTCGACACTAGCCCAGAGGAGTACGCGTTCCGAGTAATGCGCGCCCGAGGCGAACGTGTGTCGCTCCGTGCCTGATCGCGGCGTCCAGATCGCCGGTCATCCCGGCCGAGATCCAGTCGGCGGCCGGATGTTCGGAGCGTAACCGGGAGGCTACCCCGGCCAGCCCGGCGAACGCCTCGTCGGGGTCAGACCCCAGCGGGGCCACCGCCATCACTCCACCGAGCTCGAGCCCGTCCGCCGCCGCGACCTCGGCGGCAAGCGCCGGTACGTCGGCCGGCTCGATCCCACCACGGCTCCTCCCGGTCGCCGCATCGGCAGGCCCGTACGACGCCAGGCTCACCTGCAGCAGGCAGCGCAGTACCCGGCCTTCTTCCACCGCGGCCTTCGACAAGGCCGTGACGAGCGACACTCTGTCGACCGAGTGGACGACCCGGGCAAGTCGCGCGACCGAGCGGGCCTTGTTCGACTGGAGCTGGCCGACGAAGTGCCAGGCCAGCTCGGGGCACTCGGGAGCCTTCGCCTTGAGCTCCTGCTCGCGGTTCTCGCCCACGTCGGTGACGCCGAGGGCCGCCAGCGCCCGTACATCGCTGACTGGGAAGGTTTTGGTGATCGCCACCAGGGTGACGGACCCCTCGGGCCTCCCGGCCGCCTGACAGGCCGCCTGGATCCGTTCACGCACCGACGCCAGGTTCGCCCGCAGTTCGTCCTCGCGGCTCACGGCTGCAACCTGACCAGTCCGGCCATCCGGCCACTGACCGCACCTTCGCGCCGGTACGAATAGAGGTTCTCGGACTCGATCGTGCAGCTGGTCGCGTCGATGACCGCGCAGTCCAGCTCCGCCAGCTGCGCGACGACCCCGGCGGCCACGTCGATCGACGGTGTCCCCCAGCTCGTCTCGGCGAACGACGCGGGCACCTGCTCGGCGACCTCGGCGCGCATCTCGGCCGGCACCTCGTAACACTTGCCACACGCCGAGGGCCCGAGGACGGCGGTGATCCGGCCCGCACCGAGCTCGCGCATCGCCGCGACCGTGGCCGGTACGACGCCGGCGTACATCCCGCGTCGTCCGGCATGGGCGGCGCCGACGACACCGTTGACCGAGTCGGCCAGCAGCACCGGCAGGCAATCGGCCGCACGGACGCACAGGGTCACGTCGGTTCGCGTGGTCACCAGCGCATCGGCCGTCGGCAGCGGCCAGACCGGCAAGGCGTCATCGGGCCGCACCACATGGACGTCACGCCCGTGCACCTGGCTGACCCGGACGACGCCGTCGCGACCGACGCCGTACGCGTCGCCGATCAACCGGTAGTTCTCGTTGACCGGTGCCTCGCCCTCGCCGGACGGGGCGCCGAGATTCAGTTCGCCGTACGGCGGCAGGCTCGCTCCCCCGAAGCGATCGGTAAAGGCGAAGCGGACACCCTCGAGGACCTCGTCATAACCGAACACCCCTGAAGGCTATCCAGCAAACCCCGTCGAACCGAGTTCCGCGCGCGCCTCGTCGGTCACACTCCGGCGTTCCGGACCGGCCGGCAGCGCCGCCAGGTGCTCCAGCGCCCGGCGCGCGGATGCGCTCCTCCGCCGGTGCACTCACCGACTACGGTCGCCCGGCCGAGCTGTTGCAGCACCATGTCCGGTGATCCGCCCAGGCGGCGGCGCAGGTCGATCAGCAGTGCATCAGTTGCCGAAAGCAATGACATGGCCGCACTCGCCCGGGCGCCGACGTGCATCGGATCGAACAGCAGCGGCCGGATCTCGAGCAGCCCGACATTGCCCGGCAACCGCTCCACCCGGGCCATCCCGCCACCGGCCAGCTCGGCCCGCGCCGCCCAGGCCGCCTCCTCCGCGACCGGATCGGTCTCGTCGACCACCTCGTCCAGGTGGCCAGGCGGCCGAGCTGATGGAGAAGCTCGACGGTCTGCTCGACTCACTCGAGGACGCCGGTCCGGGCGAGGCGCGGTACGGCGTACTTGCTGCCGTCTACCGGCCGGGGCAATAGAAAACGGGAGCCCGAGGGCTCCCGTTTCCGTAGTGATCACTTCAAGAAGTCTGGGATGTCCAGGTCGTCTTCGTCGTTCTCCGGCTTGCGGGGCTGGCGCTGCGGGGGCGGCGGCTGGTGGGTGGCCGGCGAGTTGCTCGGGCCCGTCGTCGGCCAGCTGTGCTGGGTC
>NZ_JBEXSJ010000051.1:0-52128 GCF_040613535.1 Kribbella sp. NPDC006257 | reverse complement strand
TCTACTACGTCCTCACCCGAACACGAACCACTTGACATCCATAGGAGCATCCCCAACAGTGGGGCCGCCACCCCCGGCGGCCCCACCGCCAAACCCACCCACCGCCCCACCCACACCCACCTCGCACTCACCTCGCACCCACGCCCACCTCGTCAGACCACCACCCTCCACGCCGCACCCACACTCCACGCCCACCCCGCCAGACCACCATCTCCTCACCCCACGCCCACACCTCGCCAGACCACCGTCCATTCCCCCCGCGCCAAGCCCGCAGCCTGGAAGGTGACGGCTGCCACTGACAGTGATGGGTGGGGGCTGCAAGATGTGCGCATGCTGCGCGAGATGATGAAGTCCAAGGTGCACCGGGCCACCGTTACCCAGGCGGACCTGGACTATGTCGGGTCCTGCACCCTCGACGCGACCTTGATGGAAGCGGCGAACCTGCTGCCCGGCGAGAAGGTCGACATCGTCGACATCACCAACGGCAACCGGTTGAGCACGTATCTGATCGAGGGCCCGCGCGACTCCGGCATCGTCGGCATCAACGGCGCCGCCGCGCACCTGATCCACCCCGGCGATCTCGTCATTCTGATTGCCTACGGGATGCTCGACACCGCCGAAGCCAAGATCTTCGAACCGAGCGTAGTCTTCGTGGACGAGCAGAATGCGATCACCCGCATCGGCTCGGACCCCGCCGAGGCCCTGCCCGACACCGGCACCCTCCGCGGCGATCAACTGCACACGCGCTGACCAACGAGCGCTGACGACGAGGACGGGTCGACGATGACCGAAAGCACCCAGAACGCTCCGAAGACGGCGACGCACGACAACGAGCCGCAGGAAAAACTTCGCCAGTTCATGAACTCCGGCTGGGGCGACATCGAGCGCGCCGACGTCACGCTCAGCGACGTCGGTACCTGGGCCGCGAAGCGCCGCGACGCCCTCTCGCAGGCCTTCCCCGGTGAGCGCCTGGTGATCCCCGCCGGCACGTACAAGGTCCGCTCGAACGACACCGACTACGTCTACCGTCCGCACACCGACTACGTCTGGCTGGTCGGCGATCAGACCTCCGACGCGGTCCTCGTACTGGAGCCCAACGGCACCAGCGGCCACGACTCGGTGCTCTACTTCCGCCCCCGCGCCGACCGCGCCGAGGGCGAGGAATTCTGGCGCGACCGGATGTACGGCGAACTCTGGGCCGGCCGCCGTCCCTCGCTGACCGAGACGGCCAAGGAGTTCGGGATCGAGACCCGGCACGTCGACCAGCTGGCCGGCGTACTGAAGAGTGACGTTCCCACCCGCGTACGCCGTGGCGAAGAGGGCTCGATCTCCTCGCTGCTGAGCGGCCTCGGCACCGATGCCGAGCGTGACAAGGAGCTCGCGTTCACGCTGTCCGAGCTGCGCCTGGTCAAGGACGCCTTCGAGCTCGAGCAACTCCGCGACGCCTGCGCGATCACCCACCGCGGCTTCTCCGACGTGCTCAGCGAGATGGACAAGGTCCGCAAGTACGGCGAACGCTGGATCGAAGGCACGTTCTGGCGCCGGGCTCGCGCGGAAGGCAACGACGTCGGCTACACCTCGATCGCCGCGGCCGGCCCGCACGCGACCACGCTGCACTGGATCGAGAACGACGGCCCGGTCAACGACGGCACCCTGATGCTGCTCGACATGGGCGTGGAGAACCGCAACCTCTACACCGCGGACGTCACCCGCACCTTCCCGGTCAGCGGCGAGTTCACCCCGCGTCAGCGCGAGCTCTACCAGTTGGTCCTCGACGCCCAGAACGCCGGCATCGAGGCCCTGCGCCCCGGCGTACCGTTCCGCTCCGGCCACAACGCCTCCATCGAGGTTCTGGTCCGCGGCCTCGAAGCGATGGAGTTGCTGCCGGTCTCCGCCGACGAGGCGCTCGACCCGAGCAGCGGCATCTACCAGCGCTACACCCTGCATGGCGTCAGCCACATGCTCGGCCTCGACGTCCACGACTGCGCCGCGGCCCGCAACGAGAAGTACAACAAGGGCAATGTCGAAGCCGGCTACGTCCTCACCGTCGAACCCGGCCTCTACTTCCAGGCCGAGGACCTCACCGTCCCCGAAGACCTCCGCGGCATCGGCATCCGCATCGAGGACGACATCCTCATCACCCCAGCCGGCACCGAAAACCTCTCCAACGCCCTCCCCCGAGACGTAGAAGCCCTCCAAAACTGGATGGCCTCCTAACCGTCCGCACGGCGGGAGGACCCACCCGACCTCCCGCCTACTCCGCTCCGTCGCGGCTTGCCACCGCCCCGCGCTCAGTTCCTCCTCCTGCTCGGATCCGGGACCGCTAGCGCCGGGCAGTAACGGAGCCCGTTGCCTTCTCCCTGCACCAGGGAGGACGCCAGGCGGCACTCCCGCCCGCCCCTCCCCGCCAGGCCTAACCCCGCGCCGGTGTCCTGCACCCGGAAGTCGCCGTCGGCCGGGCGATTGCTCCGCGCCCGTCCTCCCCCGCCACGCCCAGCCCACGGCGGGATTGCCTCGCGCCCGACCGAAGCCGTCCCGACGGACAGGAGGTAGCCGAGGGCAACTAGTGCACCTGAGCGCAATTCCGCCATCGGTGTACACCGTCCCAAGGTGCACTACCTGTCCGTCGGGACATCAGACCCTCAACAACAAGCACCTAGAAACCCGGCCGTCTGCAGACCAGCTGCCGGCCTCATCGCGGATGTCGTCGGCCTGGGTCCGGGCCTCCTCGAGATGCGGGCAGCCTCCCGGCAGATCGAGGGCCGGCTCCTCCTGGATGGTGGAGCCGGTCGGTTGCAAGACCCTGAGAATCCGGTCGTCTTACGGCAGCGCGCCCGGTAGCCTCCGGCGAGTGAGGCAGGAGGAGGCGCGGCGCAAGGTGGCGGCGTTGGCCGACGGACGGGATCGTTGGCTGCTCCAGACCGTGTCCGCAGTACGGGCCCATGGAGTCTGGCTCGTCGGCTCACTCGGGTCGGGGACCGGCGACGAGTGGAGCGACGTGGACCTCATCGTCGTCGGCGGCGAGTTCCTTCTCGACGAGGCGCTACTGACTCTCGAGATGCCAGGCAACGGGCCGCTCGGCGGCGCCTACACCGGCGCGATGTACGACATCGACGGTCTCCCGCTCTGGGTCGACTGGTACCGCTGGCCGTCCGGCGCCCCGATCCCTCGCGAAGCTCAGCTGCTCGCCGGCACCGGCTCTGTCGGCAGGCTCGACCTTTCAGCAACGCTCGAGCTGGTTGGCCGCGAGCCACCGGGTCCTGCACCGGATCCATACGTGTTCGCGCTTGCCATGCTCCCGTTGGCTGCGAAGCACCTTGCCCGAGGTGATCTGGAGAAGGCAGCGGCGATGGCAGCCATGTTGCAGGCGCCTTCCAACATGCCAGTGGGTGCTGCGCTCTCCGCAGTACTCGATCGGATCGAAGGGCACGAGGAAGCTACCGCAACAGTTCGCCGCTACCTTGAGATCGTGCGGGCTCTGGCGAGCTAGGAGGGTTCTGTGTCTGAGTATCCGGTTTTGCTTCATACCGTGATCGATGCCGCGGACTGCAGGGGGCTGGCGGAGTTTTATCGGGAGTTGCTTGGGCTGCGGTATCGGGAAGGGGAAGAGCCGCCGACGGATGGGAGTCCGGATGAGGCGGACTGGTTGGTGTTGCTTGATGGGGATGGCAAGCGGGTGGTGACCGTTCAGCGGAAGAACGACACCACGCCGCCGACCTGGCCGTCCGAAGAGGTTCCGATGCAGATGCACCTGGACTTCAAGGTTGCGACGGTCGCGGAGTTGGAGCGCCATCGCAGCCGGGCCGAGGAGTTGGGCGCGCGGCTGCTCCTCGATCGTTCAGACGATGAGGGCGAACCTCTTTACGTGCTTGCCGATCCAGCCGGGCACCCGTTCTGCCTGCTCGTGCAATAGAACCAAGCCGTCGGGAACAGAGCAGCACTGAGGCTTCAGGGACAGCGGAGTACTAGGCCCTCGGGGACAGCGGAGTGCTAAGCCTTCGGCGACAGCGGAGTGCTAAGCCTTGGGGGACAGGAAGACGACGATGTCGGTCTCGGGGCCGCGGACTTCTGGTTCCGTCCAGCCGATTCGGCGGTAGAACGCGATGGTGTCGTGCGCCTGGTTCCAGGTGAGCAACCATGCCCGCGAACCTTGTTCCTCGACCGCCGTCGTCAGAAGCCGCCGCCCGAGCCCGGTACCTCTCGATGAGGCCAGCACGCCGAGTTCGTCGATCTCGAAAGCTCCTACCAGGAGCTCCTTGACCTGCTCCTCGCCCAACCGCTTCAGCACATTCCCATAAGCGCGATCCGTCCGGAACGGCGCCGGCGTCACCCAGCCGGTAACAAACCCAGCGATCCGCCCGTCATCGCCGCGCTCCACCAACGCGCGGAATCCATCCCGGTGCGCGTCCTCCTCCAGCCGCGCCCGGAACGCAACCCGAGTCTCCTCCGGATCCCGGTGCTCCCACGGCGGCGCCGTGAACACCTCCACATACGCAGCCGTCAACTCATCGGCGATCCCCAACACATCCACCCCAAAGCTCTCCACGCCCCAAACCTACCTGCGGCCAGGATCAGCAATCCGCTACAGAAGGTGGGCTCAGCCCCTCTCGGCAGGGTTCCCCCACTCGTAGAACAAGGGGGGAAGCAGACCAGGAGGAGTGAAGCCCACTGATCGCCAGGGCTCGGGCGATCAGGCGGAGCGGCGACGGAGACCGAGACGGGGACGGCGTACCCCTGCTCGGCGAAGAGATCGACGGCGACCAGGTCCGGTGCTCTGGTCGCTGTGCTGACCGAGCACGCCGAGTACGGCGGCTGGGGTTGCGTGGCGGGCGACTCGGACCGGCTACCAGATGCGGACTCGCTCTTCCGGAGCTAGCCACATGGTGTCGGCGGGGGTTGTGGAGAAGGCGGTGTGGAATTCGTCGAGGTTGCGGACTACCGCGTTGCAGCGGAACTCCGGTGGGGAGTGGGGGTCGAGGGCGAGGCGGCGGATGACTTCGGCTTCGCGGGCCTTGGAGGACCAGGCGGCGGCCCAGGAGAGGAAGAAGCGGCGGTCGCTGGGGATGCCGTCCACCACCGGCAAAGGAGCACCAGCAAGAGAGAGCTGGTACGCCGTGTAGGCGATCGACAGGCCGCCGAGGTCGCCGATGTTTTCGCCCAGGGTGAGGGCACCGTTGACATGGTGGCCCGGGGCACCCGACGGTTCCAAGGCGTTGTACTGCTCGATGAGCTTGTTGGCGCGCTCCTCGAAGGCGGCGCGGTCCTCGTCGGTCCACCAGTCGTTGAGGTTGCCCTCGCCGTCGTACTTCGAGCCCTGGTCGTCGAAGCCGTGACCGATCTCGTGCCCGATGACGGCGCCGATCGCGCCGTAGTTGACCGCGTCGTCGGCGTCCAGGTGGAAGAACGGCGGTTGCAGGATGCCGGCCGGGAAGACGATCTCGTTCATCCGCGGGTTGTAGTACGCGTTCACCGTCTGCGGCGTCATCTTCCACTCGGTCCGGTCGACCGGCTTGCCGAGCTTGGCCAGGTCCCGCGCGGTTTCGACCGCCATCGACCGGCGGACATTGCCGACCAGATCGTCGGCGCTGATCTCGAGGGCGCTGTAGTCCTTCCACTTGTCCGGGTAGCCGATCTTCGGCGTGAACCGGCCGAGCTTGTCGAGCGCCCGCTGCCGGGTCTCCGGGCTCATCCACTCCAGCGCATTGATCCGCTGCCGGTACGCCTCGACCAGGTTCGCGACCAGCTCGACCATCCGGGCCTTCGCGGCCGGCGGGAAGTGCTCCGCGACGTACAGCTGCCCGAGCGCCTCACCGAGCGCGGACTCGACGACGCCGAGCCCCCGCTTCCACCGCTCGCGGAGCTCCTGCGCACCGGTCAGCACCCGGCCGTAGAAGGCGAAGTTCTCGTCCACGAAGATCGTGCTCAGCAGCGGGGCCGCGCTGTGCACGATCCGCCAGTTCAGCCAGACCTTCCAGTCCTCGAGATCGAGCTCCTGCAAGGCAGCAGCCGCAGCCTGCAGATACGAGGGCTCCCGCACGATCAGCGAGGCGAACGCATCCTCCGGTACGCCGGCGCCGGCCAGCCACGCCGACCAGGAAAGCCCAGGTGTCAGCGCCTCCAGAGCGGCCCGGTCGAGCTTGTTGTAGGTCAGCGTGACGTCGCGATCCTTCACCCGGTCCCAGTGCGCCGCAGCGAGCCGGGTCTCCAGTGCCATGATCCGGTCAGCGCTACCGGCCGGATCGGGCAGGCCGGCCAGCTCGAACATCCGGGCCACATGTGCGACGTACGCCGTACGCACGCTCTCGAAGTTGTCCTCGCGGTAGTACGACTCGTCGGGCAGGCTCAGGCCGCCCTGCATCACGTGCACGATGTACTCGTCGGACTTCTTGGCGTCCGCGTCGACGCCGTAGTAGAAGAGCCCGGGCACGCCCTGGAGCTCGAGATTGCCGAGCGCCTCGACGAAGCCGTCCAGGTCCTTGACCGAACCGACCAGCTCGAGCTGGTCGGCGATCGGTGTCGCGCCGAGGCTCTCGATCCGCTCGGCGTCCATGAAGGACCTGAACAGGTCACCGATCTTGCGCGCCTCGCTGCCCTCGGGGTGCTCGGTCGCGGCGGTCTTCTCGACCAGCGTCCGCACGCTCAGCTCGGCGCTGTCGATGAGCGCGATGAACGAGCCGTAGATCGCCTTGTCGGCAGGGATCTCGGTCCGGTCCAGCCACGGTCCGTTGGCATGCAGGTACAGATCGTCCTGCGGCCGGACCGTGGTGGACAGGTCGTTGAACTCGACCCCAGCTGTCATCGGCACTCCCGTTGTCCTCGATCGATCGACACACCCCGTTGCGGAAGACAGTACCCGGCGGACGGAGCGCGCCGTTCTCGTTATCCACAACCGCTGAACCGTTCAGGTCCCCCGCCCGTTGTCCTACGTTGAAAGCACAACGAAGCCGCTGAGCCGGCTGCCGCGGGCTCAGGCAACCTGGAGGTCCCCCGCCATGCCTCGCCCGCTGAACCAAAGATCGCCGTACCAAAGGTCGCAGTACCAAAGAACCGGCCGCACCCTCGCCCTGCTCGGAGTCTCCACGCTGCTCCTCGGCAGCCTCACCGCCTCCGCCCTCACCGCCGCCACGGCCGCCCCCGCACCAACGTCCGCAGCGCCAACGTCCGCAGCGACGACGTCCGCAGCGCCGACGATCGCGACACCGGCCGCCCGCCCGATGACCGTCTCCGGCCACCACGACGACATGAACTGCGACCCCATCCGCTTCGGCACCACAAGCACAGCGAACCCCGCAGCCACCAGCACAGCGCACACGGCAGCGGTCTTCCCCACCCACATCGATCTCCCGGCCAACTTCCAGCCCGAAGGCATCGCGATCAAAGGCACCACCGCGTACTTCGGATCGCGCCTCGACGGCGACATCTACGCGGCCGATCTCCGCACCGGCAAAGGCCGCGTCATCACCCAAGGCCCCGGCACACCTTCACTAGGCCTCAAGATCGACAACCACGGCCGCCTCTTCGTCTCCGGCGGCTCCGGCGGCGACGGCCGGGTGATCGACACCAGAACCGGCAAGCTGCTCGCCAGCTACAAGTTCACGACCGACACATCAACCTTCGTCAACGACGTCATCCTGACCAAGAACGCCGCCTGGTTCACCGATTCGCGCCAACCCGTCCTCTACAAGCTCTCCAGCCGAGGCAAGGTCACCACACTCCCGCTCAGCGGCGACTACGTCCACGACCCCGTCAACCTGAACGCGAACGGCATCTCGCTCACCCCCGATGGCCGTGCCCTGATCATCGTCCAGTCGTCCACAGGCTTCCTGTTCCGGGTCGACCCGCGAACCGGCGTGGCCCGCAAGGTAGACCTCGGCGGCGCAGTGATGACGGCCGGCGACGGTCTCCTGCGCAGCAACGACACCCTGTACGTCGTTCAGAACCGGCTGAACAAGATCGCCGTTCTCGACCTGACCCGCGACGGGCGCAGCGGCCGGCTGGTCCGCGAGATCACCAGCGCCGACTTCGACGTACCGACGACCGCGGCCTTCTTCGGCAACAGGATCTACCTGCCGAACGCCCGCTTCACGACGCCGCCGACGCCCACCACGCCGTACTGGGCGACGGCAGTCCGGCGTTAGTCAGTTGATCGTGCGGAGGTTGCCGCGGGCGGCGGCCTTCAGGCGGCTTCCGCACGAGAGGCGGACGGAGTAGGCGGCCGGGATCGAGAGCGGCTCGCCGGTCTGCGGGTTCCGGCCGGTGCGCGGCGCGCGCAGCACCCGCTCGATGCTCAGCAGACCGGTCAGCGAGACCTTGTCCCCCTTGTGCACGGCCTCGGTGACGACGTCGCCGAGCGCGTCGAGGACCTTCTCGGCCTGGTTGCGCGGGATGCCCGCCTTGCCCGCCACACCGGCGACCAGCTCGTTGCGATTCACGGCTCTCCTCAGGATTCGAGACCCCCGCAGCGGCACACGTACGCCGCTCCGGCCGGTCGCGAAAACCTTAACCGAAATGAATGTCGTTAGCGAGAGGAGTCCGGAATCCGGTCGAAATCCGCCGCCGCGACGCCAGATCAGAGCCCGTCCTGGTCGTGCCAATCCGACTGCCACCGCGCATCCACAGCATCATCGGCCCGCTGATACCGAATGTCCGTCGACAGCCGGACGCCCGCCGAGACGTTGTCCAGCGCCGCATGAATCGTGTGCGCCGTATGGACCACGACATCCCCGGCCGCATAGTCCGCAACCAGCCAGCGCGCGTCGTACTCTGCCGCCAAAGCCGGCAGATCAGCCGTGATCGAGGCCGCCGGCCGCTGCGACTGCCGGTCCTCCCGCAACACCCGGTGATGGCTCCCTTCGAGGTAGGTCAACCCGCCCAGAGCCACCGGACAATCACCCAGCGGGATCCACGCCGACAGCACCTGATCGGTCCCTTCGCGCAGATAGACCAGGTCGTAGTGCGCCTGCGTCGCCGTCCCGACCCCGTTCTCGCCCGGCCGCGTCTGCCGGATGATCTTCCGCCGATGCAGAAACGCCTCCCCGCCCAGGAACCACTCGAACCACCCCCGCAACCCAGCACAGAACGCCGCGTACTCCGCCCCCGGCACGATCTCCCCGAACAACACCTTCCGAAACGCAGCCCGATCCTCCACCGCCGGAATCCGCGCGAAGTAGTACTCCCGAAACGCCCGTACGTCGTCCGCCGCCAGCAACCCTCGCAGGAACAGATACCCGTCCCGCGTCAACCGAGCCCGTAACGCATCCCGATCCCCGAACTCCTCCTCCGGTACTGCGGCAAGCCACCCCAAGCGCCCAGGAGATTCATCCAGCACATACCCGTTAGAAGTCGGCATACCCCAGATCCCATCAGCCCTCGCCGCGAAGCTGAATGGACTAGAGCAACCATTTCTTGGACTCTTGTCACCATGACCGACTGGTCGACCTACCTGACCCCAAGCACTGTCCATCGGCAACTTGGACTCTTCTGCCTCGGAGCCGGCGAGCAGCGAACAGCCGCCGCCAACGAACGCGCCCTCGGCTGCCACGCCGTCGTCTTCCTCCGCCACGGCACCGGTCACCTCCTCCACGGCCCCGGCCGCACCCTCCACGAGGTGACCGCACCCGCGCTCCTCTGGCTCTTCCCCGGCGTCCTGCACGGCTACCGTCCCGCCACCGCGTGGGACCAGGCCTGGGCCCTCTTCGGCGGCCCGGCGACCGATGCCCTCACCACCCTCGGCCAGCTGGACCAGACCAGTCCCGTACGCCGGTACGCCGACCCGCGGCCGCTCGAGCGCGCCTTCACCCGGCTGCTCCGGATCGCCCGCGCGCCTACCCCCGAAGTACCGGCTGCCGGTGCCCTGTTCGACCTGATCGCCACGGCGACCGCAACCGGCGAGGACGGCATCACCGACCAGCTCAAGCAGCTCGCCCGCCGACCCGCCTCGATCCAGACCTACGCCGCGGAACTCAACCTCTCCGTCAGAGAACTCCGGGAGGCCGTCCGGCGAGCGACCGGATCGACACCGCAGGAGGTGGTCCTGACGGCTCGGCTGAACGAGGCGAAGACGTTGCTGGCCGAGTCGGATCTCCCGATCGCGACGATCGCGCGGCAGGTCGGGTACGACGACCCGGCGTACTTCAGCAGGCTGTTCAGCGCCCGCGTCGGGCAGTCACCACGCGAGTTCCGCCGGATTGGTTCGATCGCAGGCCCGAATTCATCCCTTTGACCGAGGCCGGCCCGGTCCACGGTCTGAAAGTATCGGGGCGGAACCCTCCGCCGGGGTGACGCGGAGCGTGCGGCGTTCCCGATACGGTCGAGGCATGAGTCAACAACAGCCCCTCGACCAGCGCTACCCCGGTTTGCCCGTTCACACGAAGCGGCGCAACTGGTTCGGCCGGCTCATCGGACTGATCGTTCTGTTGTTCATCCTGATGCTGATCTGCGTGCCGTTGTACGCGTGGAGCCGGATCGACAAGGTCGACGCGTTCCCGGCCGGCAAGCGCCCGGCGGAGACCTCCGGTACGACGTACCTGATGGTCGGATCCGACAGCCGGGAAGGGCTGAGCACGGCCGAGAAGAAGAAGCTCGGCACCGGCAGCACCGGAGGTCAGCGGACCGACTCGATCATGCTGATGCACGTACCCGAGTCCGGCCCGACGGTGCTGATCAGCGTGCCGCGCGACAGCTACCTGCCGATTCCGGGACACGGCAAGGACAAGATCAACGCCGCGTTCTCATTCAAGGACGGCGGTCCGAAGCTGCTGATCCAGGCTCTGGAGAACTACTCCGGCTTGCGCATCGACCACTACGTCGAGGTCGGCTTCGGCGGCTTCGCCTCGATCATCGACAGCGTCGGCGGCGTGCAGATGTGCTTGCCCAAGGCAATGAAGGACCCGCTGGCCCACATCAACCTGCTGAAGGGCTGCCAGCAACTCGACGGCACCAAGGCGCTCGGCTACGTGCGATCCCGGCACGTCGACGCGTCCGGGGACCTCGCCCGGGTGGAACGGCAGCGCGAGATGATCGGTGCCGTGGCGAAGAAGGCGGTCACCTGGAAGACGGTCATCAACCCGGTCCGGTACTACAACGTCGCCACCTCCGGCGCCGATGCGCTCACCGTGGACAAGCAGATGGGCCCGTTCGATCTGTTCAAGTTCGCCCGCGGAATGAAGGCGGTCTCGAGCGGTGGCAACGGCATCACGCTGACCTTGCCGGTCGCCAAGGCCAACTACCGGACTCCCGGTGGCGCCTCCGCAGTCCTCCTGGACGACGTGAAGTGTCGCGCTCTCTTCAAGGCGCTCAAGGAAGACAAGACCACAGGTCTGAAGGCCGCTTGACCGTCCTGATCCATCTGGTCGTGAGCCTGGGCATGCTCGTCATCGTGCCGCTCGGGCTCACCCTGATTCCCGGTACGACGACCGTCCGCCGCTGGTGGGCGGTCGTCGCCGTACCCGGCGCGGTGTCGCTCTGGCTCCCCCGCGGCCCGCTCTCGATCACCCTGGCGTCGATCTACCTCGCCGGAACGCTCACCCTCGTAGCACACGCAGCCGCAGACTTCAGCAAGCGAAGGACCTTACGAGCAAGAGAGATCGCGCTCTACACCGCTTTGGCGACACCCTGCATCGCAGCACTAGCGCTAGTAGCCGAGCGCGCGTCGTACGAGCTGTTCGGCTTCAAGCTGACAGTCCTTTCCCTGACCGTCGCCCACTTCCACTTCGCCGGCTTCACCGCAGCGCTGATAGCAAGTCTCGTAGCTGGCCCAGGGCGAGCAGCGACGGCAGCGGCAATCAGCGTGCCGTTGGGAACCGGCATCGTGTTGCTCGGCTTCTTCCTGGGTGACCCGGTCGAGCTCGCAGGCGCCGTAGTACTGACAGTCGGCATGTGGCTGGTGGGCTGGGCCCTCTGGCGCAGGTCCCGAGACACGGATCGCCTGACCGCAGTACTGCTCACCATCTCTGCCGCTGTGCTGGTGGTCACGATGCTGCTGGCGGTGAGTTGGGCGTTGGGGCATGTGGTGTCGACGCCCTACCTGCCGTTGGAGTGGATGGTTGCCACACATGGTGTTGCGAACGCGGTTGGGTTTGGGCTCTGTGGGTTACTGGCCTGGCGACGACTGAAAGTGGGTGAGGGATGAAGCTGGCGGATCTGAGTGGGCTGAGGTTCAACTACGACGTGGTGGGCTCGACGCGTGACGAGGCGACGCCGGTCGGGTATCACCGGATGGAGCTGACGGAGCCGATCGGCCACGGCGACGAGGTGTTTCGCCGGGCGGCGGAGGCGTTGATGAGCTGGAAGATGCACAGCGCCGCCGGCGTACGGATCAAGGCGACCGACAGCCCGGCAGTGATCGGCACGAACTCACTCGGCCGACTCGGCATCGGATCGCTCGGTCTACCGATCCCGTGCCGCGTGGTGTGGACAGTGGACGAGCCGGACCGCGTCGGCTTCGGCTACGGCACCCTGACCGGGCATCCCGAGGCAGGTGAGGAGTCGTTCCTGATCACCCGCGAGGGCGACGAGGTGTTCTTCACCCTGCGCGCCTACAGCCGCCCAGCAACCTGGTACACCCAGCTCGGCGGACCACTAGGCCGCCGAGCCCAAGCCTTCTTCGCCCACCGCTACGCCACCACACTCAAACGCCTCGCGCGGTAGTGGACTGGGGAAACAGCCGGGAATTGGATCTGTAGGAGATCACCGGCCGGCCACCAGACTGACAGGCATGCCATCTGTCGAAGTCCGGTCAGCCACGCCCGAAGACATTCCCCAGCTCGTCGACGCCTATCAGTGGTTGTTCGCGCCACCCGGCACCACTCCGCAGGACTGGGACCCGAAGACCGCCACCGACCGCATCGCCCGCACCATCGAGGGCCAAGGCAGCAACCTCCTGGTGGCCGTCGACGGCGACGAGGTGGTTGGCTTCTGCTCGATGTATCTCGACCTCGTGTCGATCCGGTTCGGCCAGCGCTGCTGGGTCGAGGACCTCGCCGTCGACCCCGGCCGCAGGTCAGCAGGCTCCGGCGCCGCTCTCCTCAAGGCCGCCTGGCAATGGGCGGCAGCGAACGGCGCCTCGCACCTGGAGCTCGACTCCGGCATGGCACGCGTCGACGCACACCGCTTCTACGACCGGCACCAGCCCGCCACCCACTCGATCACCTTCGGCTGGAACAAAGCGCCACAGCAGTAGGGCGGTCCCGCACGGATCGGGACCGCCCTGGCTCAGGACCCGCCTGGCTCAGGCTGCCGATGGTGGCGCGAAAGCCGCCCGCAGTTGCGCGTGCGCGGTAGGAGCCGCCTTCGTGCGATCGAGCCCTAGCAGCGCAGCGCCGACGACAGGCGGTACGTCGACCACGTGCGGCACCGCCTTCGGAGCAGCGGCCGACAGCAGTCGCACGACCTGTTCCATCAACAGCGGGTGCCCAGCAGTCAGTACGCCGCCGCCCAGCACCACGTCCGTCGGCTCATCCAGCAGGTCGAGGCGCCGCATCGCCACGACAGCCATAGCGACCACCTCTTCCGCCTGGTGCCGAACCACTTCCGCCGCGACCGCGTCTCCACCGGCAGCAACCTGGAAGAGAATGGGCGTCGCCTCCAACCGACGGACGAAGGGGATGTCTCCAAGGTGCACTGCTTCGATCAACGCAGTCATCGACCCGACGCCGTAGTGCGCAGGCAAGGCAGTCGTCAGCGCAGTAGCAGGTCCACGACCGTCATCAGCTCGCGCCGCAGCCCAGAACGCTTCGTCCGCCAATTGCTGCCCGCCACCCCAGTCCCCAGAGATCTTGCCGACCGCCGGAAACCTCGCAGTACGACCATCAGGCAGCAGACCAGCGCAGTTGATCCCTGCACCGCACACAACAGCCACGCCCCGAGGCTCATCAACCCCGGAACGCAGCAGAGCGAACGTGTCGTTCGTGACGTACACAGACTCGGCCCAGCCGAACTGTTCAAACGCTGCTGTGATCCGCTCTTCCTCGATCGGCAGATCCGCGTTCGCCATACAAGCAGAGATCTGCTGCACCAACGGCACCTCGCCAATGATCAACCCTGCTTCAAGAGCCGCCGCAGCGACCAGCGGAGCAAGGGCCTCGACAGCAGCGAACGCGCCGACGACGTGCGGCTCGAAGCCACCACCCCGCGCAGTACCGAGCACTCGCCCGTCCGCGGACACCAGGGCCACGTCGGTCTTGCTGTTGCCGGCGTCGAAGGCGAGCACACCTCCCGGCACCTGCACCCCACTCGTCATCGTCATGCCCACGGAAGGTACTCGCGGTTGTGCGCGAGCAGCTTGTCGGTCAAGGCGTTCGCATACTCGATCTGCCCGACGAGTGGATGCGCCAGCAGTGCGTTGAACACCCTCTCCGCACCACCCTTCAACGCAGCGTCCAGAGCTAGATTCTCGTACGCCGTGACGTTGGCCACCAGCCCCGCGTACAACGGTTCGAGGGGCGAGATCGGCAGCGGCGTCGTACCGGCAGCACCGACTGTTGCCGGCACCTCGATCACCGCGTCGTCCGGGAGGAACGGCAGCGCCCCGTTGTTCAGGGTGTTGACGACCTGGACGTCACCGGTGTCGTTCAGCAGCGATGACGCGAGTGCTACCGCCGCCTCCGAGTAGTAGGCGCCACCGCGCTGCTCCAGCAACGCAGGCTTCTCGTCCAGCGTCGGATCGGCGTACAGGTCGAGCAGCTCCTGCTCGATCTTCGCCACCTCGGCAGCACGCGACGGCTTGGTGAGCAGCTCGCGGACCACCTCGTCGTGCGCGTAGTAGTAACGCAGGTAGTACGACGGGACGACGCCGAGCTGCAGCAACAGCTCACGCGGCAGGTGCAGGTCGTCGGCCAGCTCCTGGCCGTGTGCGGCGAGCAGCTTCGGCAGCACGTTCTCGCCGTTCACCGTGACGGCGCGTTCCCAGGTGAGGTGGTTCAGCCCGATGTGGTCGAGCGCGACCTCCTCCGGCGTGACGCCGAGGAACTTGGCGAACCGGCGCTGGAACCCGATCGCCACGTTGCACAGGCCGACGGCCTTGTGCCCCTCGGTCAGCAACGCGCGGGTGACGATCCCGACCGGATTGGTGAAGTCGATGATCCACGCGTCCGGGTTGGTCCTGCGGACCCGCTCGGCGATGTCCAGTACGACGGGAACCGTGCGCAGCGCCTTGGCCAGGCCGCCCGCGCCGGTCGTCTCCTGACCGACGCAACCGCAGTCGAGCGGCCAGGTCTCGTCCTGGTTCCGCGCGGCCTGCCCGCCGACTCTGAGCTGCAGGAGAACGGCGTCCGCGCCTTCGATCCCCTCGTCCAGGTTGGACGTGGTGACGACCCGGCCCGGGTGCCCCTGCTTGGCGAAGATGCGTTGCGCGAGCCCACCGACCAGGTCGAGCCGGTCCTTGGCCGGATCGACCAGGACCAGTTCGGTGACCGGGAGCGAGTCGCGCAACCGGGCGAACCCGTCGATGAGTTCAGGCGTATAGGTGGATCCGCCACCGACGACTGTGAGTTTCAACCTTTGACCCCTGTGAGTGTGACGCCTTCGATGAAGGCCTTTTGGGCGAAGAAGAACAGGATGATCACCGGCGCCATCACCAGCAGGGTCGCTGCCATGGTGAGGTTCCAGTTGGTGTGGTGGGCGCCCTTGAAGGACTCCAGGCCGTAGCTGAGGGTCCAGGCGGCCGGATTCTCGCTGGCGTAGATCTGTGGTCCGAAGTAGTCGTTCCAACAATAGAAGAACTGGAACAACGCGACCGCCGCGATGGCCGGCTTCGCCATCGGCAGGATGACCCGGACGAGCGCCTTGAAGTCGCTGCAGCCGTCCACCTTGGCAGCGTCGACGTACTCCTTCGGGATGGTCAGCAGGAACTGGCGGAGCAGGAAGATCGAGAATGCGTCGGTGAACGCCATCGGGATGATCAGCGGCCACAACGTCCCGGCCAGGTGCAGCTGCTTGGCCCAGAACAGGTACATCGGCACGATCACGACCTGGGGCGGCAGCATCATCGTGGAGATCACCAGCAGCATGGCGAAGTTACGTCCGCGGAACTTGAAGCGCGCGAGCGCATAGGCGACCGGGATGCTGGAGAGCAAGGTCAACGCGGTGCCCAACCCGGCGTACAGAAGGGTGTTCTTCCACCAGGTGAGGAAGCCTGGCGTCTCCCAGACGGTCCGCAGGTTCTCCCAGTGCCAGCTGTCCGGCCAGAGGTTCCTGGTCAGCGCCTGCTGGTCGCTCATCAGCGCGGTCAGGAAGACGAACACGAACGGCAACACGAAGAACAACGCCGCCGCGATCGCCAGCGAGTGGACGGCGACCCAGTTCAGGAACCTCGTACGCCGTACCGCGCGCCCCGCCGCGGTCAGGCCCGGCGGAGTCGTGATCGGCAGATCCAGTTCACGATCGATCAGTAAGTTGCTCATGGCAAGCAGTCCCTCAGTCGTCCGTGGCCAGGAAGCCACTGCCGCGGCGCATCAGGAACGCCGTGAACACCATCGCCAGCGCGAACAGCACCAGCGCGATCACACAGGCACCACCGGTGTCGAACCGCTGGAACCCCAAGTGGTACACGAGTTGCGGCAGGGTCAGCGTCGACTTGTCCGGATACCCCGGCTCGAACTGTTGCCCCGAGCCACCGATCACACCGCTTGCCACCTTTCCGGCGATCAGCGGCTGGGTGTAGTACTGCATGGTCTGGATCACGCCGGTGATCACCGCGAACAGCACGATCGGCTGGATGTTCGGCATGGTGACGAAGCGGAACCGCTGCCACCAGCCGGCACCGTCGAGCGAGGCGGCTTCGTACTGCTCCTGCGGTACGTCGAGCAGCGAGGCCATGAAGATCACCATCAGGTCGCCGATTCCCCACAGAGCCAGGAGAGTCAGCGCCGGCTTCGACCACTGCGGGTCGTTGAACCAGCCCGGCTGTGGCAGCCCGAGCGAGCCGAGGATGTTGTTCACTGGCCCGGTGCCCGGGTTGAGCAGGAACGCGAACGCCATCGTCGCGGCCACCGGCGGCGCCAGGTAGGGCAGGTAGAAGGCGGTCCGGAAGAATCCGGCGCCAGTCTTCACCTTGGTGATCAGCAGGCCGATGCCGAGTCCGAAAAGGACTCGCAGCGTCACCATCACGATGACCAGCCAGAGCGTGTTACGCAGCGCCGGCCAGAAGAACGGGTAGTCGGTGAAGACGTAGGTCCAGTTCTTCAGCCCGACCCAGGTGGGCGCCGTGAACCCGTCGTACTTCATGAAGCTGAAGTAGACCGTCGAGATCAGCGGGTAGAGGAAGAAGACGCCGACGCCGATCAGCCAGGGTGAGAGGAAGGCGAGATTCCGCAGGCGTTCGCCGCGGCGTTTCCGCCGCAGGCCCTCGCTGGGCCTGAGCCTGCGGCTCGGTGCGATCGTGGTAGCTGTCATCACTTGGCCTGCGCGATGTCCTTGTCGACCTGCGCGTCCGTCTTGGCCAGGCCTGCCGCAAGGTCGGTCTCCTTGCCGGACTCGAAGGCGTAGGCGAAGTCCTGCAGGGTGAGCTGGTAGGCGCCGCCGTTCGAGCTGGCCGGCGTCGTGCTGCTCTTCGGGTGCTGGGCGATCTCGAGGAACGTCTTGAAGTTCTCGTCCGCGGTGAGCTTGGGCGACTTCAGCGCGTCGAGCGTGGACGGCACGTTGTGGATCGCGTTCGCGAAGCTGACCACCGCGTCGGTGTCGGTCGTCATGAACTTGGTGAGCTCCCAGGCAGCGTTCTGCTTCTGGCTGGTGTTCGCGATGCCGATGATCGTGCCGGACAGGTAGCCCTTGCCGTAGGTGTCGGCCTGGTCGTCGGGGACCGGGAAGGGCGCGACGCCGATGTCGAACTTGACGCCGGCTTCCTTGGCCATCCCGAGCCGCCACTCGCCGTCGATCGCCATCGCGACCTGGCCGGTGTGGAACGGGTTCTTGGCGCCGAACTCGTCGCCGAAGGTGGCCCGGTACTTCTCCAGCTTGGCGAAGCCGCCGAGCTCCTTGACCAGGTTGCCCTGCCACTTCAGCATGCTCGCGAAGGCTGGGTCGGCGGCCAGGTTCGACTTGCCCTCGGCGGTGAAGTAGGTCGGGTTCCACTGCGCCGCGAAGTGCGTGGTGGTCGACTCGAAGCCGTGGAAGTTCGGCATGAAGCCGAGCTGCGAGAAGCTGTCGCCCTTGACCTTGGTGAGCTTCTTCGCGGCCGCGTCGAACTCGGACAGGGTCTTCGGCGGGGCGGCGATCCCGGCCGCCTTGAACGCGTCCTTGTTGTAGTACAGGCCGTACGCATCGTTCAGCAGCGGCAGTGTGCAGCGGGTGCCCTGGAACTGGGTGTAGTCCTGCAGCGGCTTCGGGAACGTCTTGTCCAGGTCGATGCCGGACTTATCCAGAAAGGGCTTGAGGTCCGCGAATACATGCGACGCGCAGAACGTTCCGACGTTGTCGGTGGTGAACGAGGAGACCACGTCGGGCGAGTTCGGGCCGCCGACGCGCAGCGCCTGCTTGATCTTGTCGTCGGCGATGTTGCCGACCACCTTGACCTTGATGTTCGGGAACTTCGCCTCGAACGCCTTCACGTTGGCGTCGATGGCGGCCACCTCGCTCGGCGCGCTCCAGCCGTGCCAGAAGGTGATCGTGGTCTCCTTGGTGGCGTCGTCGCTGGCCTTCGGCGCGGCCGACGTACCGGTGCAGGCGGTACTGAGCAGCGCGATCGCCGCGGCGGCGAGGACGGCTCGGTGAACTCGGGGCATTCCGTGTCTCCTGATCTGGCGTGCATGAGGGTGTGCGGATCCACCGGCGCAAGGGCGTCCTTGTCCGTAGCGGGTGGGTTTCTGTGGCGGTCTAGTCGGTACTGCCCCCGCTCGTCGATCCGGCAGTGTCGAAGACTGCGTCGCGGGTAGTGGCCAGGGCGGACTGCAGGGCCCCGGCGAGAACGGGATCGGTGTGGATGGCGGTCATGAGCAGCCGGGGTCGCGGCACTGCGAGCTCGGCGAGTTCGTCCTGGACCAGGCCGCGCAGCCGCTCGCCGCCGGCCGTGATGACGCCGCCGGAGAGCACGATCAGCTCCGGGTCGACCACGGCGACGATCGCGGCCAGACCGACGGCGAGGCGATGCGCGAACTCGTTCAGCAAGGTGTCGCCGGGCCCGGGGATCTGCAGCGCGCCGGCGATCGCGGCTTCCGGCGTACGGGCCTTGAGGCCAAGTGAGCGGGCCAGGTCGAGGACCGGCTCGCCACCGGCGAGTTCCTGGAAACCACCGGCGTTGTTGCGGCCGACGTTGCGGACGAGCGGCGTACCGGGCAGTGGCAGGAAGGCGACCTCGCCGGCGCCGCCGGTCGCACCGCGGAGCAGCCGGCCGCCGATCACGATCGCGGCCCCGATGCCTTCCTCGCCCCAGAGCAGGACGAAGTTGTCGCTGTCCCGGGCGTGCCCGACCTGCCGCTCGGCGACGGCGGCGAGGTTCACGTCATTCTCGACCTCGAGCGGTACTGCGATGGCTTCGGCGAGCTCGTCGAGCAGGTGCGGCGCGTGCCAGCCGGGGAGGTGGGTCGCATACCTGAGGCGGCCGGTGGTCGGGTCGAAACCACCGGGGGTGCCGATGGAGACGCGGTGCAGGCGGTCCTTGCTCAGCCCGGCTTCGCCGAGGGCGCCGTCGATCGTCTTGACCACCCGCTCGACCGTGCCCTTCGCGCTCCGGCCGGGAGTCGGCAGCTCGAAGGTGCCGACGACCTTGCCGGTGAGGTCCGCGACGGCGGCCCGGAAGCGGGCCGGGGTGACGTCGAGGCCGGCGACGTACGCGAAGCCGCCGTTGATCTCGTAGAGCTGGGCGTTGGGGCCGGGGCGGCCGCCGCTGGTGCCGCTGGCGCGGACGAGGCCGGCGCTCTCCAGCCGCGCGAGGAGCTGGGAGGCGGTCGGCTTGGAGAGTCCGGTGAGATTTCCGAGGGTGGTGCGGGACAGCGGGCCCTCGGTGAGCAGTAGGTCGAGGGCGGAGCGATCGTTCATCGCGCGGAGCAGACGGGGCGTGCCCGGGGTGCTTGCCACGACCCTGCCTCCCTCGCTCCCGAACTGTTAGGAAACTTTCCTATTAACGCGAGACCGTACGGAGATATCCCGGCACTGTCAATCGATGAGCAGGTCACGGTTGGGCGACCTGGTCAGCAAGTTAGGATGCCCTAACTTAACTTTGTGAGGGGTTTGTTCTGTGGCGATGTCGTCGGGGCAGGTCTTGCGCCGAGCTGTCCGGCGGCACCGTGGCCGACTGGCTCTTGGTGTCTTCTGGCTGTCGCTCCATCAGGCGACGGAGGCAGCCGTTCCGGTGGCGATCGGGGTCTTCGTCGACCAAGCTGTCTCGACCGGTGAGCTGAAGCCGCTGCTGTGGTGCGTACTGATGCTCTTCGCCCTCTTCGCCGTTCTCTCGAACGCCTGGAAGACGGGTGCTCGCCAGGTAGTCCGAGCGATCGAGTACGAGACCCACCTGCTTCGCCTGGAGATCACCAAGCGCGTCCTGGATCCCCGCGGTCACCAGACCGGCATGAAGGCCGGCGAACTGCTCTCCATTGCCACCTCCGACGCCGAGAAGGCCTCCCTCGTACTACGTGCCGTCTCACTCGGCTTCGCCGGCACTACTGCGCTTGCCGTGTCCTCGGTAGCGCTCCTGCTGGTCGACGTACCGCTAGGGCTCGGTGTTGTCATCGGCGTGCCGCTGCTGGTGCTGGGGATCCAGTCGCTCTCACCACTGCTCACTAGGCGGACGTCATCGCAACAGGCGGCCGTAGCTTCCTCCACTGCGCTCGCCACCGACTTGGTGAGCGGCCTACGGACTCTGCGGGGCATCGGTGCTCAGCACAACGCGGCTGAGCGATACCGGCGGTCTAGTCAGGCGACGTTGAAGGCGACACTGCGAGCTGCGAACACCAATGGTCTGCAGGACGGCGTCACTACAGCCGCTGGTGGTCTACTGCTCGCAGCGGTGGCCGGTGTTGCAGGGTGGTTCGCCCTGAACGGCCGGATCACCATCGGCGAGTTCATCACGGTCGTCGGCCTCGCACAGTTCGTTGCTGAACCAGTAGGGATCCTCGGGTACTGCGGGCAGCTGGCCGCGGTTGCTCGGGCGTCCGCTGGGCGACTGGCCGACGTACTGGGCTCTCCTGCGCTGATCCCTACTGGTACCGGTGTTGTGCTGGATCCTTCTCAGCCGTTGCTAGCACTGGAGAAGGTGAGCTACAGGTCGCTCGCTGACTTCAGCTTGTCTCTTGAAGCAGGCGAGTCGCTGGGTGTGCTCTGCTACGACCCGCGCGACGCTGACTCACTACTGGCGATCCTTGCCGGCCGTGCTCTTCCTACGTCGGGCCGAGTTGTTGTCGGTGGTACTCCTGTCGAGGAGCTCGACATAGATCTCGTACGCCGGTCGCTGCTGGTCGAGCAGCACGACACGGACCTCTTCGAGGGGACACTTCGGACGAACCTTCTTGCTGGGCGCTCGGCGACAGACTCTTCGTTGGAGGCTGCGGTCTCTGCCGCTGCTGCGTCTGATGTGGTCGCAGAGGGTCTTGACTCACCCGTGGCCGATCGCGGTCGGACCCTTTCCGGTGGACAACGCCAGCGACTCGGACTCGCTCGTGCACTGCTGGCCGAACCGCCTGTGCTGGTGCTGCACGATCCCAGTACCGCGGTTGACGCGGTCACCGAGGAGAGCTTGGCCTCCGGCTTGGTCGAGGCTCGCGCTGGCTTGGCGACGCTGATGCTGACGAGCAGCCCTGCCTTGCTGGGAAGGATGCACCGGATCCTGGTTGTCTCGGAGGGAACCGTGACCACCAACGGCCGGCACGCAGAACTAGCCAACAACGATCCCGCCTACCAGGAAGCAGTACTCCGATGAGTTCGTCCGAACTGCTTCCTGTTGCGGGGTCGAAGGCGACCTGGACTGTGCTGTGGAAGGAGATCCGGCGACTTCCGGGGTTGTCTGTTGTTGCTGCGGTCGTGATCACCTTGGCCAGTGCGGCAGGGCTGGTGGCACCGTGGGCACTTGGTGTGCTCGTGGACGACATCTCCGACGGCGCTTCGCAAGATTCCGTAGTACGGGTTGTCATCTTGATCGGTGGTGCCGCTGTCTTGTCCGGGGCGCTCACTGCTGTGGGTGTGACGCTAGTGGCGAGGGTTGGCGAGACGGTGCTCGCGCGGTTGCGGGAGCAGGTGATGGATCGCGTTCTGCAACTACCTGCGCCTGTTTTGGACAAGGTACGAACGGGCGACCTGCTGTCTCGTGTCGGTGATGACGTGTCGGCTGTAGCTGCTGCACTGACCGAGGTCGGTCCCGTGCTGTTGTCTGCATCGTTGACGATTGTGCTGACGGCTGCGGGGATGTTCGCGTTGGACTGGCGACTTGGGTTGGCCGGGATGTTGGCAGTACCGATGTACTTGCTGGCGTTGCGTTGGTACCTGCCGCGCTCGGCACCGTTCTACAGTCGCGAGCGGGTGGCGATGGGCGAACGGTCGGAGACGATCATCGCCTCATTGCGTGGCTCTGCGACTGTGCGGGCTTACCAGTTGGAGGATGCGCAACTGGAGCAGATCCGCGATCGCTCGGCGACGGCACGCGACCTTTCCCTGCAGGTGTTCAAGATCTTCAGCTTCTTCTCGTCGCGGATCAACCATGCCGAGCTGACCGGGCTCTGCGCGATCCTCGTCGCGGGGTTCTTCCTGGTTCGCGGCGGCGCGGTGACGGTCGGTGCGACGACTGCGGCTGCGCTGTACTTCCACAGGTTGTTCAACCCGATCGGGTCGCTGCTGATGCAGTTCGACCAGGTGCAGACTGCCGCTGCCGGGTTGGCGCGACTAGTCGGCGTACTGGAGCTTCCGTCACTCGAGGAACCACCTCCTGGTCCCGGCCCTGCCGACGCGTCGCTGGAACTAGTTGCTGTGAGCCACTCTTACGACGGACCGATCGTGGTCGACAGCGTGAACCTACGGCTGGAGCCAGGCGAGCGGGTTGCTCTAGTCGGCGCCAGCGGGGCTGGGAAGACGACGCTGGCTGCTATCGCGGCCGGCGTACTGGTGCCGACTGCCGGAAAGGTTCTGCTGGGTGGTGTGGACATCCAGGAGCTTGGTGAGTCGCGTACACGAGCGCAGGTTGCGCTGCTCAGCCAGGAGATCCATGTGTTCTCGGGGCCACTGGTTGACGACGTACGACTTGCTAGGACTTCTGCGACTGTTGATGAAGTCGAGGCAGCGTTGTCGAAGGTTGGTGCACTCGCTTGGGTCCGAGCGCTACCAGAGGGCCTGGACACCGCGGTCGGTGAGAACGGCCATCAACTGACCGGCGCCCAGTCACAGCAGGTCGCGCTGGCCCGCCTCGTGCTCGCGGACCCGGCGGTCGCAGTACTGGACGAAGCCACCGCAGAAGCAGGCAGCTCCGGCGCCCGAGACCTAGAACGAGCCAGTGCCGCCGCCACCGAAGGCCGCACGACCCTCATCGTCGCCCACCGCCTCACCCAAGCCGAGCAAGCCGACCGCATCATCGTCCTGGACCACGGCCGCATCGTAGAGTCCGGCACCCACACCGACCTGCTAGCCGCCAACACCCGCTACGCCCACCTCTGGCACAGCTGGACCGGCACCCCTCAACCAGCCCGGTAACGCCGCCGCCCCAGGACGACAACCAACAAGCCATAGGCGACCCCAAGTGCGGCGGAGATAGCAACACTCAGCCAAGCATCCAAGGACATCGGCAAAAGCAGGTACGCGAAGATTCCGGCGAACGAGGCCGCGGCGAGTCCGAGAAGTACGGGATGGCGCTGCTGCCAAGCCCAGCTTCGCCCGTCATGCAAACCTTTCGGCTGGACGGCGATGGCGACCAAGATCGGGCACAGGATGAGAGCCCACAGGGCGTTCCGCACACTGGGCTCGACGATCAGGCGGACGGCAAACAACACCGCTGCCACGGCGGCGAAGGTCCGCCGTACTCGTCCCGGGGGTTGGGACAGCTTCACCACCGACTTGCGCACTAAGGGAGTCGCCAGTCGACTGGGGTGCCGCCTTGTTCGATCAGCAACGCGTTCACTCGACTGAACGGGCGTGAGCCGAAGAAGCCGCGGTCAGCTGACATCGGACTCGGGTGTGCGCTCTCGACGTACGGCGTACTGCCGAGCATCGGCTTGAGCGTCTGCGCGTCCCTCCCCCACAGCAGCGCCACCAGCGGCCCACCACGCTTCACCAACGCGTGAATCGCCTGCTCAGTAACGGCTTCCCAACCCTTGCCCCGATGCGATCCGGACTTCCCCGGCTGCACCGTGAGCACCCTGTTCAGCATCAACACACCCTGCTCGGCCCACGGCGTCAGGTCACCGTTGGACGGCGCCGGCACGCCCAGATCCGCCATCAACTCTTTGTAGATGTTCGCCAGGCTGCGCGGAATCGGCCGCACATCGGGCGCCACTGAGAAGCTCAAACCCACCGGATGCCCCGGCGTCGGATAGGGATCCTGCCCCACCACCAGCACCTTCACCTGCTCCAACGGCTGCTTGAAGGCCCGCAACACATTCTCGCCCGCCGGTAGATACGGCCGCCCGGCCGCGATCTCCGCCCGCAGGAACTCCCCCATCTTCGCCACAGTGTCCTGAACCGGCTCCAACGCCTCAGCCCAGTCCGCAGCCACCAGATCACCCAACGCCATAGGACTCACCCGCCAACCTTCCCACCCACCCCGCCCGCAACGCCAACCGCTGCCCCTTACCGTGCTGTGCAACCGGCAGAGGAGGCGTTGACGTGGCGAGCGAGGTTGTCGAAGAGTGGTTGCGGGACTGGTGCGAGGCGGAGTTGGGAGCTGTGCCGGTCAAGCAGCTGATGGCGGCTTCAGTGATGTCGGACGTGACGGCTCTGCGACTGACGGACGGCCGGGAGGTCGTGGTCAAGCGCCGGCCCGATCCGACCGGGCGAGCGACTACCTGTCTGGCCGTGCAAGCGACTGTCGCTGCGGCGGGACTGCCGTGCGCCCGGCTGCTCACCGAAGTCAAGGCAGTGGACGGCTTCGCAGTACACGCTGAGGAGTGGCTACCGGGCGGGGAGAGCGAGCGCGCCACCGACGGTGCTGCGGCTGAGCGATCGGCACGCTTGTACGCCGCTGTCACCCGGGTAACCAGTCGGCTGAAGCTCCCGCCGCCGCTGCCCAATCCGGAGTGGGTCCGGTGGGATCACGACGGTCCTGGCTACTGGCCGCCGAACGCGTTGCATGACCGTCGGCCAGGAGCGGACTCGTTGCCGGGCGACCTGGTCACCATCGCTGGCCGAGCAAGGAAGCGCCTGCTGGCTTCAACGCTGCAGCACGTGCTCGGGCACGCCGACTGGGAGGCGCAGAATCTCCGCTGGAACGGTTCCCAACCTCACGTCGTACACGACTGGGACAGCATCGCCTGGCTACCGGAAGCCGCCCTGGCCGGCGCCGCATCCGGAGCCTTCGCCAGCAACGAGACGCCGACCCTTGCCCCCCCTCGCCAGCTCCGAGGCGTTCCTCGACGCCTACCAGCACGAACGCGGCACCGCCTTCACCACCGACGAGCTAGAGATCGCCTGGGCAGCCAGCCTCTGGCCCGCCCTGCACAACGCCCGCGCCGAGATCCTCTGGAACCACCCACCCACCGCCCTAACCGCCCTCCTCAACCAGGCCGAGGCCCGCCTACAACGCGCCGCAGCCTGACCGTCCAGTCGTGTTCGCGTGTTGCTCGTCTGGCGGCTTGGTCGTGGCTGGTAGAAAAGTCGGCGGCCCCACAAGGTATGAGCTTGTGGGGCCTTGTCGTGGCCTGGGCTTGACTGGGATGTAATCATGATTACATGAGTACACAGCAAGAGGGTGAGCGAGTGAGGGGTTGGCTGACCGGCCGGCTCCCCTCGGACTGGTTCGACGGCGAACCAGAGGTGAGTATCGACCGCGACGAGATCCTCGTGGTCGGCAAGATTCCGGCTCCACAGCAGAACGGCGAGGTCAGCGCGGCTGAGCGCTCCGCCGCCGAGGAGGGCCGGATCAAGCAGTTCCGGGAGGACACCCGGGAGAAGCGGATCGAGATCGCCCGCGAACTCGAGCACGCGACCCGCAAGAAGGTCGCCTGGGGCGTCCAGGCCGGCGAGACCCGCACGGTCTTCACGTCGCTGTCCGCACCGGTGATGACGCGGCTCCGGCAGCCCGAGCGCCAAGTGCTGGACACGCTCGTCGACGCCGGCGTGGCACGCTCCCGCAGCGACGCCCTCGGCTGGTGCGTCAAGCTCGTCGCCCAGCACAGCGAGAACTGGCTAGCCGAACTCCGCGACGCCATGACCAAGGTAGAAGACGTCCGCCGAGCCGGCCCCGACACCACCGAGAGCTAACAGCCAGCCCACGTACGACATACGCAAGCTCAGCACGCACTACGCGCACCGGCTCGCCCCGTACTGCGTACGCGCTCGGCCTGTACGCCGCACGCGGACTCGGCCGCCCACCGGCCTGACCCGCCATGCGCGGGGCCCGGCGTCCGGGCGTGAATGCGATGGGGAGCGCGCCCCGGAGTTGGGGACAGCGGGCTCGATTGGATTCGATCGAGCCCGCTGTCTGCCTCAGGCCGGGCGGTGGGAGGTGGCCCAGTCCGGCCCGGAGGGGTCTACCGGTTTTCGCCGCCACCGGGCCAGTTGCCGCCGGCACCGCTCGTGCCGTTGGAACCGGTGGTGCCATTGGAACCAGTTCCGTTGGACCAGCCGGCGGCGTGCTGGGCACCGTGGGCGGCCGGGTACGGCGCCTCGGCGCTGCCCTGCTCAGCCGGATAACCGGCCTGCCCCTGACCCGAGGCGTACCCACCCCGGCTCTGCGCCGGGTCATAGCCGCCCTGGTCATAGCCGGCCTGGTTCTGGGCATATGCCTGACCAGCCATGCCGTTCGAGGCAGCGCCATTGGCGTCAGCAGCAGCCTTCATTGCGGAACCGCGCTCGAAGAGAGTCTGCAGAGCCTGCGCCGCCAGCTCGCGGCCCCCGAGGCCGAAAGCGAGGCCGAGCGCCAGTGCGGCACCACCGAGCACGATCAGCAACGTATTGCCGGTGAGCTGAACAGCAATACCCAGCTGCGTCAGCGCAGCAAAAGCCGCGTACACCAGAATCGCGTACTTCCC
The DNA here is from genome assembly GCF_040613535.1 of Kribbella sp. NPDC006257. Taxonomy (NCBI): domain Bacteria; kingdom Bacillati; phylum Actinomycetota; class Actinomycetes; order Propionibacteriales; family Kribbellaceae; genus Kribbella; species Kribbella sp. NPDC006257. The sequence goes on along the minus strand of NZ_JBEXSJ010000051.1, from coordinate 25,033 downwards.
GACCTTCGCCAGCGTCTCGTTCCCGGTGGCACCCCGAATGATCGCTGCCAGGAAATTCGCGAACAGCGCCGCCAGGCAGACGATCACAATGGCAGCGAAGATCCGCGGGATATAGCCGAGCATGTCGCTCATGAAGTTCGAGATCTCCGGTACGCCGAGCGCGGAGGCGAACATCGTGAAGCTGATCAGGAACACGAACCAGAACACAACCTGGCCGAGCATCGCCGAGGCCGTCAGCCCCGTACCGGAGCGCTGCAGGACGCCGGAGACCCCGGCGCGTTCCATCCATTGGTCGAAACCGACCCGGCCGAGCAGCTTCCCGACCAGCTTCCCGAGAACCCGCGCGACGATGTAGCCGATCACCAGGATGACCAGCCCGCCGAGCAGGTTCGGAATGAACCCGAGCAACTTGCTGAAGGCATCCTCGAACGGTTGGGTGAAGTCGATTGCCAGTGCGGACATCGGCCTTCCTCTCCGATTGGCCCGCGTCCGCCGCCACGCACCCGTCCGCGCGACTCCGGCTACGGGCGGATTGCAGTGGTGTCTGATCCTCTCGTTCCCGTCGCCGCACCCCGCAAACCCTGTTCAGTAACGCAATGTGATTGCTTAAGGCAAGAACAGTCACCACCACCCCGTACGCCGGTTCCCCGCCGCCCGCCCCGATCCCCTCGGCCCAACCCGTACGCCGGTTCCCCGGCGCCCGCCCGATCCCCTCGGCCCAACCCGTACGCCGGGGCCGCGGCGGCTCCTTGAGACGATGTCCCTATGACCGATGTCGTGATCCGCCGCGCCACCCTCGACGACGTCCCCTCGATCGTCGCCATGCTCGCCGACGACCCGCTCGGAGCGACCCGGGAGTCGCCCGCCGACCTCACGCCGTACCAGCGTGCCTTCGCCGCCATCGACGCCGATCCCAACCAGCTCCTGGTCGTTGCCGACCGCAACGACGAGGTGATCGGCACCCTCCAGCTCACCTTCATCCCCGGCCTGTCCCGCCAAGGCGCCACCAGAGCATTGGTCGAGGCAGTCCGGGTCGCGGAATCAGCCCGCAACACCGGCCTGGGCACCACCTTGATGGAGTGGTCGATCACCGAAGCCCGCGCCCGTGGCTGCCTGATGCTCCAGCTCACCTCGGACAAAACCCGCACCGACGCCCACCGCTTCTACACCGACCGCCTCAACTTCACCAACTCCCACGAAGGCTTCAAACTCGCCCTCTAGTGGAGACATCACTTACAGGCATCTAGTACACTTGGTCGTCGGCGGCTTTCCAGGTGTTGCAGGAGCCGGGTGACGCGGACGCAAAGGCAGCACTGGTCCAACGTTCATTGCTGTCGCCCGAACCGTGATCCCGCAAGCCGCCGATTTCGTCACCAGTAGACAGGTCGTCCTGCAGCGCGAACAGGCGTTCACCCGTCAGGCCCAGTGCTTGCCTGCTTCCACCAAGGAAGGCGGCGCCGAAGCAACTCGCCTGCAGCTCCATCCGCCGGCTGGTCTCGAGTTGCGCCTCGCCCGCCGCATTCTCCGCGCGATCGTCGTAGAAGGCACCGATGCCGACCAGTTCCTGCACGTGGTGTCCGTACTCGTGCGACACCACTCCCATCAGCGCACCCTGGATCCAGATCTGCTCGTCCCGGCGCTTCGAGACGTACTCGGACCAGTCGAGATAGATCTTGTGATCCGTCGAGCAGTAGAACGCCACGGCATCACCGTCGGAGTCTCCGCACGCCGAGCTCGTTCTGCCCTTGTAGACAGTGAAATCGGGCGGCAGGAAGTAGAAGCCGGCGCGAGTGAGCAGCGCACTCCAACTACGGTTGAGGCAGGCGACCAGGGCTCGGCCGTAGCCGGCGACCGCCGTACTAGACGCCAACCGAGCGGTAGGCGGTCGACATCTGCTCGCCGGCACCTTGCCCGCGCGGTACAGCGCGTTGTCCGTGAGTGTCGACTCGTTGTCGACCCAGTCGCTCGCAACCGTGCCCGTACTGCGGGGCGCCGGGCTGGTCGATATAGACACTGGCGCCGCGACAGCGACAGGTGCTGGCTTGGGATCGCCTTGTAGTGCTACTCCGGCTCCTGCTGCGAGCAGTACGAGCACGCCCAGCAAGTAGGCCGGTCTGAGCATTAGGAGACTCTGGCTGGGGGTGCGGTGTAGGTGTTGCAAGAGGCAGGGCTGGCGGACCTGAAGGCGGGACCGGCCCAGGCCCACTGGTTCTTGCGGGAGCCGTGGTCGCGGATCTTCTTGGGGTTGTACTCGTCGCCGCTGTGCTGGATCTCGTACTGCCAGGAGTCGTACTTCAAGCCCTTGAAGCCGAGGGTCGCCTTGTTCGCGCCCAGGAAGGCAGCGCCGAAGCAGGTTGCCTGGAGCTCCAGGCGCCGGGTCTCCTCGAGCTTGGCGGCCTTGGTCTTCGCCCATCCTTCACGCGAGTCCGAGGAGATTCCGATGTTGGTGAGGAACTGCACGTGGTGCCCGTACTCGTGCACCAGCGTGTTCATCATCCAGGTTCGCGCGCCGAGCGGGTTCTTCTTGTAGTTCTTGAGGTCGTCCTGCCAGTCCATGTTGATCGACTCGTCGTCAGGGCAGTAGTACGCGATGCTCGTCTCGCCCGTGCAGGTGGACGCGGTCTGCTTGCTCACCAGCGTGAGTTGCGGCGGCCGGAACGGGTAGCCGGCCTTGCGGACTAGTGGCGCCCACGCATTGTTCAAGCAGGGCAGCAGAGCCTGGTAGTAGCGCAGGATGGCCGACTGGCTGTTCGGCTTGATGGTCGGCTCAGTGCACCTGACCGACGGCACCTTGCCGACCGAGTAGATCTTGTTCTGCTTCACCCGTACTTCGTCCGGCACCGGCGTGGCGGTCACGGTGACCGTCGGCTGGGGCGGAGCGGGCAGCGGCGCTTCAGACTTCTGCACCGACGGCCTGGCGAGCGGGTTCTGCACCGAGCTGTCGTAGGAGTCCGCCAGCTTGAGACTGGCGATCCCACCACCGGCTAGCAGCGCCAGCAAGAGCACCCCGAGCCCAGCGATCGCAGGCTTCGACATGCGCCGCGACGGCTTGATCTCGGTGTGACCGGCCGCGAACTGCGGCGCCGCCCGGGTCGACGGCGAGTTCCAGCCAACCCGAGGCGCACCACCCGGCTGGCGAGCCCCCTGCAGCGGTACTACGGGCGCTCCGGTCAACGGAGCTGCCGGCGGAGCGCCGTACTGGTTCTGGCCAAACTGACTAGCACTGCCAGCCGTACGCGGCGGCACCGCCTTCTTCAGCGACGGGTCGAGCTGGTTCTGCACCGGCTGAGCCTTGCCCAGACTGAGTTGCGGACGGCTGACCGGTCGCGCGGGCGGCGTACCGGCGTCGCCTGTCGCCTCGCCGGCGCCTCCGGGCAAGAAGTGCCCGGGCTTCGGCGCTTCTTCGTCCGCCATCAGTACTCCCCAGTCCTCAGATTCGGTCAGTCCTCACGGCGTCAGCCGACCGTGTTCGCCGCTGCAGCGAAAGTGTTGCAGGAGCCAGGGTCGGCGGCGTTGAAGCCGCGGGTCCGCCACAGTTCCGTGCTCTTGCGCGACCCATGGTCTCGCACCTTGTCCTTGGTCACCTCATCGCCTTCGAGCTTGCCCTGCCGCTGCCACTCCTTCAGCAGCTCGCCCTGGAGCGGGAAAGCCGCCTTCTCGGCGCCGAAGAATGCCCCGGAGAGGCAGGTCGCCTGGAGGGCCTGGCGCCGCTTGTGCTCCAGCCGGGCGGCTTCGTTCGGAGCCTGGTCGCTCAGGTTGACCGAGGCATCGAAGATCCCGATCAGCTTCTGGACGTGGACCGCATAGGCGTACCCGAAGGCGTCCGCTTCGGCGATCCGAGCCGCTGCCTTGCTCTTCGGGTAGTGCTCGACCAGGTCCTGCCAGGGCATCGCAATGCCGCCGTCACCGCTGTCGCAGTACGACGACGCAACGTCCTTCTGTACGCCGCAAGCTGTCTCCTGGCCCTCGTCGAAGATGATCAGCTGCGGCTCGTGGAACTCGTAACCGGCGTTCTCGACCACCGGTTGCCACGACTTGTTCATGCACTTGAGCAGCACTTCGTAGTACGAGCGGACGTTCTCCTTCGAGGTCGGCCGGAACGCGGGCTCCTTGCACTTCACCGACGCCAGCTTGCCGTTCGCGTAGAGCTTGTTCTCCTTCTCCACCACGGGATCCGGCACCGGCTCGCTGGTCGGCTCCGACTTGGTCGGCGTGTCACCGGGCAGCGACGGCGTGGCGCCGATCGGGCTGGCCACGAAATCGTCGTACTTCGACAGCAGCTTCGCCGCGCCGGCCACACCCGCACCGGCGACCAGCAGGACACCGACCACGATCCCGGCGACGAGCGCCTTCGACCGCTTCTTCTCCACGAACGGGATCGGATCAGGCTGGTACCGCGCCTTGAACGCGGTCGCGGCCGGGTCTCCGGGAGGCGGCGGGCCGAGCCGTGACCCACTGAGCTGCGACGGACCCGCCTGAGTCGGCCCGCCGAGGCGGGGAGTCGGCGCCGTCAGCGGAGCGGTGTCACCCGGTACGACGGGTTTGCGCGGCGACGCCGAGCTGTCAGCGCCCGCACCGCCGGGCAGGAAGTGGCCCGGCTTGGGCGACGAGCCTCCACCGGGCAGGGTGCCCCCTCCGGCTCCGTCGGGCAGGAAGTGACCAGGTTTCGGTGCCGAGCCTTCGTCCGGCTTGGCCGAGTCGTCGTTCGGCATGATGTGGGGCTCCCCAGGTGTCCTCGTTCGCGGTGCTGGACATAGCACCGGCTGACAGGACTCGCCGTGTCCCCCCGGCCGACCTGCCGGAAGATGATATGGCGAGATACCGCCGGTAGCGAACCAAATTGCAGCTATTGACACCGGTTCGCGACCTCCCGTGAGCTGTCCACCTACATTCCGTAGCCATCTGGGGGTCCCCAATGAGTGTTCTGGACAGCTTCGCCTTGCCGGGCCGCCGCGTCCTCGTCACCGGCGGGAACAGAGGTCTCGGGCGCGCTTTCGCCCTCGCCCTGGCCGAAGCCGGTGCCGACGTGGCGATCGTGGCTCGTGACGCCGGGCGCAACGCGGCCGTCGTGGCGGAGATCGAGGCACGCGGGCGGCGGGCACTCGCCGTACAGGCTGATATCACCGTCCGGTCCGAGGTCACCGCGATGGTCGACGAGGTCACCGCGGCGTTCGGCGGGATCGACGTTCTGGTGAACAACGCGGGCATCGCGATCCATCGGCCGGCGCTCGAGGTCCCGGACGAGGAGTGGCAGCAGGTGATGGATCTGAATGTGACCGCCTTGTGGAACTGCAGTACCGCGGTCGCGCGCGGAATGATCGACGCCGGCGGCGGGGTGATCGTCAATGTCGGGAGCATGTCGGCCCAGATCGTGAACCGCCCGCAGTGGCAGGCGTCGTACAACGCCTCCAAAGCCGCCGTTCACCACCTGACCAAGAGCCTCGCCGCCGAGTGGGCTCCGCACAACATCCGCGTCAACGCCATCGCCCCCGGCTACGTCAAAACCGAGATGGCGCCCGTAGACCTCCCCGAATTCCGTCAGAACTGGATCCTCGACGCCCCGCTCCAGCGCTACGCCAGCCCCGAAGAGATCGCCCCCTCGGTCGTCTACCTGGCCAGCGCCGCCTCCTCCTTCATGACCGGCTCGGTCCTCCTCATCGACGGCGGCTACAACGTTTACTAGAGCTAGTGCCCCGACACGGGCACTAAGGTTTCTCGCATGCCTGATGGAGCATTGTTGACCGGGGTGGCCCGCGACTTGGTGGACGGACCCAATACGGGGGTGCTGGCCACGATCAATCCCGACGGTGCGCCGCAGACCTCCGTGGTGTGGGTGGGGCGGGACGGGGACGACGTGCTGATCTCGACGACCGCGGGGCTGCGGAAGGAGACCAACCTGCGGCGCGATCCGCGGGCGAGTCTGCTGATCGTGGACAAGGACGATCCGGCCCGGTACGTCGAGATCCGCGGCACCGCGACCGTCTCCGAGGACGTCGGCCGGGCGCTCGCGGTTCAGTTGAACGAGAAGTACGTGGGTCCCGGCGCCGGCCAGGAGTATCTGGCCCTACCGCCGGAGATCGTTCGCGCCGTCATCCGGATCACCCCGGACAAGGTCCGCGTCCGCGCCTGAAGCTGCTCACACCCGGCCGAAGGCCAGGAAGTGGAAGCTGGCGGAGATCATCCGTGGGTCGGCTTCCACAACGCGCGCCATGGCGACGGCCGCCGGGAGAAGAGTGGGAACTTCTTCCGGGGTGGCGTTGTCGAGGGTAGGCGCGGCCGGGCCTTCAACACCCAGTACGGCGACGTCGCGCAGGCCGGCGGATTCGAATTCGGCACGGAGCTCGTCCACGTGATGGAAATGCGCGTTGGTGAAGCCGTCGGGATCGTCGTGATGGCGGCCGGTCGCGAGCAAGTCGGTGAAGAGGTGAAGGTTCTCCTCGGTCAGCAGGCCGCTGCAACCGTATTCGAGCAGCCCCGCATAGCGACTGATACCTGCAGCAACTACCAGTCCGCCGGACCGGGTGACGCGCCGCGCTTCCGACAACGCCTGTGCCCGATCAGCCCCATCCACCAAATGATAGAGCGGCCCCAACAGCAACGTCACATCAAAGCTGTTGGTCTCCTGAGCCAATGAACGCGCATCGCCCACTGAAGCGGTAAAACCACCTACCGCAGCAGCCCTTTCCACATGCTCCACCACCGGATCCACCAAATGGACGGCATAGCCGTCACCGGCAAGCCAGACAGCATGGATCCCGGTCGCCCCACCCACATCCAGAACGGTTGCCGGAGGCACCGGCAGAAATCGCCGCAACAACTCCTGCGTCCGCACGAACTCCAACTGCCCGTGCCCACTACGGATCAGCCGGTCGTCTTCGCGATACCGGTCCCGATAAAACCCACGAATCAACGGATCGAGTTCAGCCATGCCCCGATGATCCCGCCCCGAAATTCCCTGCACACCCCGTTAACGATCGCCTACCCTCGCAGTACGTCGTATGTCCGCTCCCGGAACGGCAGCGCCTGATCAAAGGTGAATGTCCAAACCCGACGGCCGGTACTGCGAAGCTCAGCCGCCGCCGGTTGCGCCAACGGCGGATAAGGCAGCTTCTCCACCAGCGAAAGCGCCTCCGCCACCGGAAACCACCGGACCTCACGGACCGATCCGTCGGGGTCGTGGATCAGGAAATCCCCGTCCGGCACCTCCGCACGGTAGTTCCACGCGCAACTCCGGACCGAACCATCGAGGCTCTGCACCAATACCTCTGCGACCAGGGTCAACCCACTGACCGGTACGACGAGACCTGTCTCCTCCCGCAACTCACGAACGGCGCCCTCCTCGGGAGACTCGCCTGGTTCGATCGCGCCGGACGGCAGGTTCCACCGCTCCTCGTCCCAGCCTTCGTAGTGCTCGCGGACCAGGGCGACCCGGTCTCCGCGGAAGGCGAGCACTCCGGCGTAGTCAGGCATCCAGGCTCATCTCGAAGTCGGTTTCGCCGTACTCGTTCGGGCCGGACTCGGTGAAGGAGGCGGCGCGCAGGATGGCGAGGCTGGGCAGGTTGGTGGGTTCGACGGCGGCGTGGATGAAGCGGGCGCCGTTCTCCGAAGCGAGCCGGATGACCTCGTCCAGGGTGGGCCGGCCGAGTCCCGTGCCGCGGCGCGCGGGCGCCACGTAGTACGAGATCTCGGCTTCGGCGTCGATGATCTCCAGGTCGATGAAACCGATCGGTCCACTGTCGTCGAAGGTGATCCAGCCGAACCGGCCGGGCGCCGACAGCAACGGCGTCCAGCGCTCGACGGCGCGCCCGTAGAACCCGCCGAAGACAGCGCTGCCGACAGGATCATCGGCCAGCCACTGCTCGACCTGCCGCAGTCCCTCGTCGTCGATCGCCCGCACCCGCATCCCCAAACCCTGCCCGCCCCCGCAACACTTTGTCGACCCCACCAACTCGGTCGCCCGCAGCGAGCACTCTCTGGGTTCCCTCGCCGGACTCGCCCTCGCCACAGCCCGCAGACCGGACCGCGAACCGGGCTGAGGCTGGGTGGGGTTGGCATGGGTGCAATGCTGGGCGCATGAGTTGGGCTATCTATGCGATGCGAGGCCCGGGCGGCGTACGGCGGCTCGAGGACATTCCCGAAGGCTATGAGCCGCCCTCACTCGGTTCGGCGGACGACGTCGTGGCCGTGGTCAAGGAGGTGGCGCCGGGGGTGGACGCGACCAAGCGGTCCTGGCTGCTGCTGAAGAGCGACGACTACGACGTCGAGATGACGATCGGCAAGGGCGTCGAGGTCCGCGACATCACCTTCTACCTGAACGACGGTCCGCGCTCGATCCCGGTGGTGATGGAGATCAGCCGCCGGCTCGGCGTCACGGCGTACGACACGGAGTCCGGCAACTTCCTCACCGAGGAGTCGAAACCGCCGGTCCCACCACCGCTCACCGACGACGAGATCAAGGCCAACAAACCGAAATGGTGGAAGTTCGGCCGCAGCTGAGGACCAGGCCTGAGGACCAGGCAGGCTGAGTACTACGCGGGCCGGGTCGCGACCAGCCTGGCGATCTTGTTGATCCGATGCTCAGGATTGTTCAGGGCATCCTTCCAATAGTTGCCCTGAGCATGATCTTCCGCCGTCGCACACGTCGACAGCGTGATCATCGCCTGCGTCGCCGGCTCACCAGGCCGCCCCGGCACCGCCGCATTCTGCCGCGCCTTCTCAGCCGGCTTCCGGAACGAGATCACCATCGTCTGCACGACCTGATAGTCGTAGACCAGCCCGTCGTCCGTGACCAGCACATGATCACCATTCCGTACGTCGGGCAGCTGCGCGAACGGCCGCCCGTGCTCCGTCCGATGCCCGGTCACGATGAAGTTCCCGATCTCCCCGGCTCCGACGCCGCCACCCGGCCCGCGCGGATTCGCCGCCACCCCGCGATTCTGGATCGTGGTCCCGGGAGCATCGTCGGCGGTCCCCTGGTAGGCGACCACCCGCAACCCCCGCAGCCCGATCGCCGGGATGGCCAGCGTCGCCACCGAGGTGGTAGTAGTCCGCTGCACCGTCGGACTCGGCGCCGAAGGCTCAACCGACGGCTTCACCGGCGACGACTTCACCGGAGATGACGGCGCAGCGGACGGCGTACTCGCCAGCTTCTCGGTGGTATCCGAACACCCCACCAGACCGACGAGCAGCACGCCCACCAGCACGAACCGCCTCACCATCTTCGCAACGTAGCTCGGCCGGAAAAATCAGGCCGGCGCGTGCTCCTTCAGCACCGTCATGAACGCGCGCATCCACCCCGGATGATCCGGCCAGGCCGGGGTCCGCCGGACATCGGCGAGGGTCAACCCCTCAGCGGTTGGTGACCTCGAAGGCTACGACGGCGGCGGCTACGGCGACGTTGAGGGACTCGACGCCGTGGTGGAGCGGGATCAGAAGGTCCTCGTCGGTAGGCACCGTGACGCCGTTGGTTTCGCCGCCGAGGACGAAGACCGAGCGCGGTTCCAGGGATGCCTTGAACAAAGACGTGGACGAGTGGGAGGACAGCCCATAGATCCGGTAGCCCGCGGCCCGGAGTTCATCCACGGCAGCCTTGGCAGTCGGAGCGTTCACGATCGGGGCCTGAAAAGCGACGCCAGCGGAAGCCTTGATCACCAGCGGGCCCACATGCGGCGTACCGGCGCGCGGCAGGATCACACCGTCGAAGCCGGCGCCCGTCGCCGTCCGCAGGATCATCCCGACGTTGCCCGGATTCGTCACGCCGTCCAGCAGGAAAACGTTGGTCGGCCGTTTTCCGCGGTCCCGGACGAAGTTCTGCAGCGGCATCATCCGGGGCGCGTTGATGTCCGCGACCACACCCTGGTCGTGCTTGCTGTTGCCGGCCAGCCATTGCACCCGACTCGGCGTCGCCCGCTGCACCGGCGTACCGGATCGGTCGGCGGCGCGGAGGATCTCCTGCAGCGACTGCCCGGTCGCGTTGTCCGCGACCACCACCTTCGCCACCGACAGACCGGGATCGTTGAGCGCCTCGAGCACCGGTTTCCGCCCGAAGATCGTGATCCACTTGTCCCGCGGCGACAGCCCGGTCCGATCGTCGCTTTCCTGCCGTGCATTCACCCCCGTACCTTAGCCCCGCCCTGTCCGTACACGTTCTGGTACCGATCGTGCAGCCGCCGGACCTGCTCGGCCGGGATCCGGACCGGCTCCCCACCTTGCCGGGCGAGATGGACCGTCCGGGCAGCGTTCTCGCAGAGAACCGCAGCCTTCACCGCGGCACGCGCCGTCGCCCCGATGGTGAACACGCCGTGGCTGGTATCCGCGCGCCGACACGTTCCCCGAGGTACAGGCGACCAGCCCATGCTTCACCAGCTCCAGGTGCAGCGCCACCAGCTCGGTCCGAATCGCGATGCTCATCGGGTCCGCATCCTGGCCACCTCGACGACGTCCGCCGTACCGGCCGGGACCATCGCGAACGGCTGCTCGTCGCCGAGCAGCGGCGAATACAGCGGCACGAACCCCTGGTCCAGCAGCGCGACCAGGAAGTCGATCGTGACGATCCCGCGCGCGTCGATCACCCCGGTCCCGTGACACGGCGCGACCGACGCACCGCTCAGCGGCCCGAACGCCGCCCGTCCCGGTCGGGCCCGCTGGGTGAACCGCAGCGACCCCGGGACGAGGTCGTCCAGATATCCGTACTCCGCGTCGGCCACCGACGTGCTCAGATACTCCAGCGCGGCAGCCCACCCGGCGCGCAGTACGGCCTGACGAGTCGCTCGCAGCTCAGCAGGTTCCGCAGGCCCGACCTCGTAGAGATCGGCGAACACCTGCTGAGAAGACACCGAGCCGTTGACCGGAACGGAGAACACCAGCGACCGGAACAACGCGACGAAGTTCTGCAACGGGTCGAGCGCACCAGCGCGTCGCAGGGTCCCAAGCGGATCGTCGGCGATGTCGAGGCCTTCGAAAATTCGCTCGTACGCCGTGCGTAGGTCCGTCTTGCGCTCCGCGTGCCCCCGGAGCACCTGCGACTCGTAGCGCCGGGTCGCCAACTCCTCGACATCCTCGATCCGGACGAAGTCCGCACCGACCGCTTCGACGTACCTGTTCATCGTCTGCAGACCATCGGCGAACCGGTGGCCCGGATGGGGGCGGAAGTGCTCGCCGTCGGCGATCAGGCTGAAGTCGAGAACTCCGGGTGGATAGACGATGCGCAGCGTCTCGACGAGTTCGACGATCCGGACGAGCATCGCGAGCTCGGCCAGGTCCGGCAGCGGACCGGCTGCCTTCAGCCGGCTCGAGTGATGCTTGGTCGCGAAGAACGTCATGCTCAGCCGCAGCGGTTCGCCGCGTGCGATCCCGGTCCCGAGATCGTTTCGGAGATCTGTGAGCCGGTAGTGCGACCGAGCCCCGGCCCGGAACTGCCGCTGCTGAATCACCTGATGGATCGCCTCAGCCGAGTCATTGGTTGCCCTGAGCACCTTTTCGGCAGTCGCCGCCGCACTCCGGTGAGCCGCCGTGACGAGTCGGGCGATCAACGCACCGGTCTGCGCCTCGGACAGCTTTACCGCACGCTGCATCGCCAACGGACTCGGCCGAAGCTCCCCCAGCGGGAGCGCCGACAAGGTCGTCACATGGGACGTCGCCGGCTCATGCCCCCAGCCAGCAGGCACCCGCTCGAGCTGCTCATTCTTCAACTCGGCCACCACCTCCTCCGGCTGATCGGACAACCGTCCACCGAGGTGGAAGAGTTCAGCAGCGAAGCGGGACCACCCCGGCGGCCGTGGACCGAGGTAGCGCACGACCGGCGCAGCCAACTTCTTTCCACGACGCCGAGCAGCCTCCCGCTCCTTCACCAACTCGACGGCGTCCCGCACAGCGAGCTGATCCGAGAGGGGCACCGAGTGCACGTAGGGTGCCCACCGCTCGTCCGCCCCCAGCAACTCCGCCGCCGCCTCGCCGAGAAACCGCAGCTCGCCCCGCACCACTTCTTCAGCCCCTGGAATCGCCAACAGATCCGCCGGCCCGTGCAACAACCTTTCCTGGACTGAAATGACAACCCGGCCTGTCGGAGCTCCACCGTCGTCGAGTTCGAACTCGGTCAGCGGAGAACCGGCATCAACCAGCAGTACGCCGTACAGGTCCAAACCTCGCCGGAAAACCCTGACTAGCGGGCGGACCAGGTATTCCAGGGGATCCGCGCAGACCAGCTGGGAAGCCGGAGCACCAGGAGTGCCCGGCGGAGCGGCGTACAGATCAAGGATCGGATCGGCGGCGTACAGCGAAAGGATCAGGTCGGTGGCGAGGTCCATCTCAGTCGGTCGGGCGGCGCCCGATCAGCACCTGGGTCCAGATCGGCTCGACGAAGACGCCACCCGGTTCGGTCGCCAGCAGTTCGCGGCGCAGGTCGGCGCGGAAACCGTCGAGCCGATCGCCCAGTGCGACCGGAGTGAGATCAGGCAAGGTCAGCTGCAACCCGATCAGCTCGTCCACCCTGTGGGTCCGCTGCCAGCGCAAGTCATAGGCCTCGACCTCCGAGAACGCCGACTCTTCCAGCACGACCCGCTGCGCCGCCCGCTGCTGGGTATACGTCCGCTGATCGCCGATCCCATCACCGCGCCACCGCCGACGGCTCGACACCCACCGGGCCCTCGTCGAGTGGACCGCCTCGGCCCAGTCCGGCCGATCCGGGGTGTCCGGCCCGGTCCCGCTCATGCTGCCCGTGATGATCACGACCACCCCTCCGGGCCGGATCAACTGATCGAGAGCAGCCAGCGTCGCCGGCCGATCCATCCAATGGAAGGAGGCCGCCATCAGCGCCAGATCGAACGGCCCGATCCCGAGCTCCAGCAGCTCCGCCGAACTCCCCAGCACCCAGTCGATGCCGGACACCCCACGCGCCGCGGCCAGCTCACGCCCGGCCGCCAGCATGTCCGGGTCAGGATCGACGGCCGTCACCGCACCGGCCGCCGCCACCAGCCCGAAGGTGGCCATCCCCGGCCCGCAGCCCAGGTCGAGCGCGGACTGCCGGCCGTCCAGTCCGGTCCGGCGGGTCAGTTCGGCGAAGATCTCGCCCGGATACTCGCTGCGGTACCGGACGTAGCTCTCGGCCGCACCCGCGAACAATCCGGCAGTGTTGTTGCCCACGGCACCGATCCTCACTGTCGCTTCCCCAGTGCCGCTCAAGGTAGCCGCGGCCAAGGGTTAGCCGGAGCACTCTTGCACCACAGTCGAAACGATCGCGCCGGCCGGCCGATCCGAAGTACCATCCGCCGACCCCCGCCGGAGGAGACAGATGCGCATCACCATCGGGACCCGGATCGGCCGGCTGGCGGCCGAGCACCCGGACCGGACCGCGGTCGTCAGCGTCGATGCACGCGGCAACCGTTCCGCGCTCACCTGGGCCGAACTCGACCACCAAACCAACCTTGCCGCTGACGGCCTGGCCGCCCTCGGCGTCACCGCGGCCAGCACCGTACCGATCGCCCTGCCCGCCGGACTCGGCCACCTCCGCGCCACCCTCGGCGCCTGGAAACTCGGTGCCCTGGTCATCCCGATCGACCCGGCCGCCACCCCCCGCGAACGCGCCGCCTTCGCAAGCACGGTAGGCGACCACTTCCTGGTCGACTCGACCGCCTGGTACGACGACGCGCAACCGCTCGCATCCCCCCGGTCCGGCGACGACCCGGGACCGCTCGCATCCGCCCGGTCCGGCGACGACGCGCGACCTGTGGCAGCGTCCCGCAGTACTGGAGTTGGTACGCCGCGGTCCGCGTCGTTGACGGGCGGCACGACCGGGTTGCCGCGCGTCATCCTGCGAGCCAAGCCCTGGGTCTACGACGAGGGCGAGTTCCTCTCCGCCAGCGACACCGCAAGAGGCGTTCGTCCCGGCCAGGTGCAACTCGTCGTGCTCCCGATGTACCACGCGGGTTTCACGGCGCTCTACCAAGGACTCGTCCTCGACCACCTCCTGGTGATCATGGAACGCTTCGTCCCGTCACTGTGGCCGAAACTCGTTGCGGAGTACGGCGTCCAGCACATCCGCATCGTCCCGGCGTACCTACGGATGCTCCTCGACGTCCCAGGCCTCGCCGACTACGACCTGTCCAGCATCGAGTCGCTCCACCATGGCGCAGGTCCTTGCCCTGAGCACCTGAAACGCCGCTGGATCGAGCTGCTCGGACCGGAGAAGATCATCGAGGACTACGCCAGCCAGGAGCGGATCGGCTCGGTGATCATCCGCGGCGACGAGTGGCTCGAACACCCCGGCAGCGTCGGTCGCCCGGCCGACGGCCAGGTCCGCATCCTCGACGACCACGGCGAACCAGTTGCTAAAGGCACCATCGGTCAGATCTACTTCCGCGGCACCAGCCGACCGCAGTACGTCGGAGCTGGTCCCGAGCTGGCCGAACACGACGGCTACTTGTCCGTCGGTGATCTCGGCCGTCTCGACAGCGACGGCTACCTCTACCTCGTCGACCGCTTGTCGAGCGTCCTCAACGTCGGCGGTCAGAACGTCTACCCGGCCGAGATCGAAGCCGTCTTGTCGGCTCATCCGGGCGTCGCCGACGTCGCCGTGACCGGCGTACCGCACGACTATCTAGGCCAGAGCGTGCACGCCCTGATCGTGCCCACCGATCCGGACGATCCAGTCAACCCCACAGAACTCGAGACCTACAGCCGCACGCATCTCACTGCAGGCAAGGCGCCGCTGTCGTACGCAATCGTCCAAGAACTCCCCCGACGCACCAGCGGCAAGCTCCGCCGCGACAGATTGAGCGGAATCGACCGATGACGGACATCGACCTGACCAGCGACCGGCTGAGCGGAGCCGGCCGATGACCGACATCGACCTGACCAGGTCGGCCTTCTGGCGGCTCTCCGAGGCCGAGCGCGACCAGGCTTTCGCCGTACTGCGAGCCGAGGCGGCGCCCAGGTTCTTCGCCGGCGGAAGCAAGCTCGAGTGGGGATTGCCCAGCGGACAAGGCTTCCATGCCTTGGTCACCCATGCCGATGTCACCGAAGCCACCCGGCGGCCCGACGACTTCCGCTCCGGTCAGGGCGCGGTGAGCGTGATGGATCTCCCGGTCGAGTTCAACGAAGGATTCAGCTCGCTGCTGAGCATGGACGGTGATCGGCATCGCCGCGTCCGCCGGATCGTCACCCGGGCGTTCGCACCGCGCACCCTGGACCAGCTGAGCGGCACGGTCGACAAGGTTGCCGCCGAACTGGTCTCCGCGGCGGTCGAACGCGGCGAAGGCGATTTCGTTGCGGACATTGCAGCACCGCTCCCGCTAAGGATCATCTGCGCGATGACCGGGGTGCCGCCGTCGGAGTACGACTTCGTACTCGAGCGGTCGAGCCGGATCCTCGGCGCCTTCGACCCGGAGTACGCGGCCGGGCATCCCGATCTGGCGACGAACATCCTCACCGCGGGCGCCGATCTGGTCCAACTGGTCGACGATCTCGTCCGGCAGCGGGAAAGCGATCCGCGCGACGACCTGGTCACCACACTGGTGCAGGCAGAGATCGAAGGCGAGCGACTGACCCGCGCCGAGATCGCGTCCTTCTTCATCCTGTTGCTTGTCGCAGGCAACGAAACTACCCGGCATGCGATCAGCAACGGATTCCTGTTACTGGAAGACAATCCGGACCAGCGGGACCTGCTGCTGGCCGACTACGGCCGGTACGGCGGATCGGCGGCCGAGGAGGTCGTCCGGCTGACCTCACCCACGGTGTGGATGCGGCGGACGGTCTTCCGCGACTGCGAGCTGAACGGGCACCAGTACGCCGAGGGCGATCGCGTGCTGCTGTTCTACTGGTCGGCCAACCGGGACGAGAAGGTCTTCACCGACCCACACCGCTTCGACGTCCGACGCGACCCGAATCCACACGTCGGGTACGGCGCAGGCGGTCCGCACCATTGTCTCGGCGCCTTCCTGGCGAGGATCGAGCTCACCGCGGTCTTCCGGGAACTCCTTCATCAGGCGCCGGCCATCCGGCGTACCGGCGAGCCCGACCGGCTCGAGTCGAGTTTCGTCAACGGCATCAAGCGTCTGGGCTACCGGATCGGGTAACCAGCTCGGCGAACTCGGCGACGGTGGGGTCCTCGAACAGTTCGAAGACCTCAACCTGTACGCCGTACTCCGCCTCGATCCGGGAAAGGATCCGGAACGCGGCGAGCGAATGTCCGCCCGCCTCGAAGAACGTGGTGTCCGGCCCGCAGTCGGCGCCGAGCACGTCCGACCAGATTCGCTGCATCTGCTCCATCAGGTCCCTCCCACCAGTGACTGGACATAGTTGCTGACCAGTCGATCGAGCACGTCGTCGGAAACGGTCGGCGGCTCATCGACGCCAAGTACCGTCAGATTGTCCCGGCGGAACTCGATGGATCGCGAGATGTACTTGCCCGTGTAGGTCATCCGCGCCTCCAGCACCCGCTCGAGCTGGTTCAAAGGAGCGACCGCGACCTCAGCCGCCGGAGCGATCCGCAGCTGCACCGGCAGATGCGCGCTGATCGCCTCGGCCACCTTCGCCGCCGACACCGAGGCCCGGTCGACCAGATGCACCACCGGCCGGTCCAGTACGCCGAGGTCGCGCGCGGCCAGGTCGGTCATCCACCGCACACACGCGTCGACCGGCACCAGGTGCAGCTCCGCGTTGGGATCGCCGACCACTCGCAACTTCTCGCCCGGGCGACGCCGGGTGATCGTGTGAATCGCACGGATGTAGTCGTAGAGCCCGTAATCCGTCGCCGCGCGCCCCGACTGCGAGTCGCCGACGATCTGACCGAGCCGCAGAACCGCTCCAGGTACGGGTTTGTCGGCGAAGAGCAGCTCGGCCTCGCGCTTCGTGTACTCGTAGTAGTTCCTGAACTCATGCGGCTCCGCGGCGTGATGCCAGCTCTCGGGCACAGGCGCCGTGACGAGGCCGCAGCTGTAGGCCGAGCTCACCTGGAAGAACCGCGACCCCGCTTCGGCGTACCGATGGAAGATCTCCAAAGCCGTCCGAGTGCCGTCGACGTTCGTTTGATACAGCTCTTCGTGATTGCCCGGCCGGAAGGTGATCGCCGCGGCCAGATGCCAGTAGTCACAGGGCTCGTCGAACAACGCTGCCAGCTCGTTCTGCCCCAGCCCGAACTCGGCCTCGTCCAGTGCCCAGGTGAACACCCGGAGGTCGCTGAGATCGAGATCGCCGGATCCAGTTGCCGCATCGGCGACCATCCGGCGTACGGCGTCCTCCGGCTGCCGGGCCAGCGCGATCACCGGGTGCCCACTAGCGAGCAGGTGGTGGATCAGGTTGGCCCCGACGAAGCCGGTGCTGCCATCGACGACGTTCGTCCGCTGCACCGCTCGCGACGCTGCGTTCATCCGCCGTACCGCTGCCAGAGTTCGCGCCGCCGCGCCTTGCCGCTCGACGTCCGCAGCACCAGCCCGCGCGGCCCGGTCTCGATCCGCACCTCGGCCCCGCCCGTCTCCCGGCGCAGGATCGCGTCAACCTCCGTACGCCGTACGTCGCTCAGCTTCTCCTCGCAGACCAGCACGACGGTCTCGCGCCCGGCCGCGATCCCGAGCGCCACCGCGATCCGACCCGCCGAAAGCTCTGCCTCGGCAACGAGCCGGGCTTCCAGCTCCTCCGCGAACACGTGCCGCCCGCGAACCTTCAGGCTGTCGCCGGACCGGCCGACGACGACAATCTGCTCGCCGTACCAGAAGCCCGCATCCCCGGTCCGCAGCTGAGTTCCCTCCAGCCGGGTCGCCGACGACGTCGATCCACCCAGATGAGCGAGCGTGCTCACCGACGGTCCCGTCACGGCGATCTCACCGAGATGCCCTCGCGGCAGCGGCAGCCCTTCGTCGTCGAGGATGACGACGTCGAGCCCCGGATGGGGAGCACCGCAACAGGTCACCCAACCCGGCCCTGCCGGGACCACATCCAGCGTTGCCACATCGAGCACCGAGACCAGCTCCCCGGAAACCATCGTCGACCAGTCCGGCTTGACCGCCAGCGGGATCTCACCGGTGGTCCCCGTGACGGCCAGCGTCGCCTCGGCCAGCCCGTACGCCGGGCGGAAGACCTCAAGCCGGAAGCCCAACGGTTCGAGGAGAGTCGTGAATCGCTGCAGGACCAAAGGATCCACCCGTTCGGCGCCCACGATCGCCACCCGCCAGGCAGAGAAGTCCATCCCCTCCAGCGCCTCCGGCCGGACCCTGCTGAGCGTGTAGGCGAAGCCGAAGGTCGGGGCCACCGCCACCGCGGCCCGATCGTTGCCGAAGCACCGCAACCAGCGAGCCGGATCGCGAACGAACTGGTCGGGTCGCATCGTCCGCAACGGGCTCTGGTTCACGATCGGGGTGAGCAGGCAACCGATCAGCCCCATGTCGTGGTGCAGCGGCAACCAACTGACGGTGAGCTCGTCGCGGCCGAGGCCGAGCCAGCTCCGGATCATCTCGATGTTCGCCTCGAGGTTGGCGACCGTCAGCCGCACGCCGCGCGGACGGCCGGATGATCCGGACGTGAACTGCAGCAGGGCGATCGCGGCGGGATCGGCCCGGACCTGCGCGGGCTCGTCGTTCGGATTGTCCAGGGTCGCGACGGACCTACTGGGGGCGGAGCGGTTCAGCTCGACGACCGGGCAGGTCAGGCCGGCCCGGGTCGTCGCCGCCGTCAGATGATCGACTAGCCCCGCATCGGCGAGCACGAGCGCGGGATCCGCGAGGCCGAGGATGTGCGCGGCGTGATCGATGTAGTTGTCCAGGGCACCGAGAGCGAGCGGCGGCGCCAGCGGCGAGGGCACTCCACCGGCCGCGAGCACACCGAAGAACGCCGTGACGAACTCGTCCACCCGCGCCAGCGTGAGCGATACGACCTCGCCGTCGCTGATGCCCTGAGACCGCAGACGGCCCGCCGTGGCGAGCACTCCTGCGGCGAGTTCGGCGTACGACGTGCTCTGCCACTCCCCGCTGTCGTCCAGCCAGGAGATGCCCGCGTCGGCGCGCGGCAACGTCAGCCAGCCGAGCAGACCACCAGTGGAGCCGCTGGTCCCGGGGGACTCGCTGCCTCCGCGGCCGCTCGCCCGGTGATCGAGCCGCCCGGTGATGAACACGGTCAGGTCCGCCACCGAACTGATGTCGACGACCTCGCCCTCGTCGAAGGGTTCGAGCCCGAACTCGATCTGCAGGCTGACCATCAGTTCCATCAGCCGCAGCGAGTCGTAGCCGAGGTCCTCCACCAGCCGCGCCTGCTCGTCCGGACTCACCGGTCCGTCCGGGGCGTGGTCGCCGACGAGCGCGGCGACCCGGGTCGCGACTGCCATACCGTCTCCTTCGCTCCGGCCGGTCAAGCCGCGAGCCTATGAGTGGGGACGGGTCACCACCGGAACCCTTGCAGCGCAGTCGAAAGGTGTTGACAGGCCCGGCCGGCTTTGGTTTCGTCCGGCCGGTACTACTACTCGGAGGGGCGCCGAATGCGGGTACCACTGGCCTTCCCGCAGCACCTGTTGCGGTTCCTCGACGTGCTGCATCCCGGCCAGGCGGCGGGTGCTTCGTTCGTGATCAGCGCGGCGTACCGGTTGACGGGACCCGTCGACGACGAGTTGCTCCGGCTCGCGGTGGACGACGTCACGGCTCGGCATGACGCACTGCGGTCGACGCTTCAGAACAAAGCAAGGGAAGCAAGTGAAAGCGGGGGGTGGGGGGAGGGCGAAGGGTTGCCGTGGCAGGAGATCGCCGATCCACTTCCGGGCCGGTTGCAGGTGATCGAGGTGGCCGATCCCGATGATTGGCTGGACGAGCTGGACACTCTTGATCATCCGGGCGATGTGCCGCCGTTGCTCTGGGTGTACTACGCGCGCCTCGGCCCGGCGGACGGCGTACTGGCGTTGGTTGCGCATCACTCGGCTGCTGATGCTTGGTCGATGGATCTGCTGATCCAGGATCTCGCCCGGTGTTACACCGCCCGGCGCGTCGGCGAGTTGCTGCCGATTGTTGCCTCCAGCACCTATGCCGACTTCGCTGTGGCCGATCAAGCTCGAAGGGACAGTCCGCAGTCGATCCGCGCGATCGACTACTGGTCCGAAAAGCTGGCCGAGGTCTCCGTCTCGTCGTTGCCGACCGACCGGCCGCGCAGGTTGAAGGACGACGGGGTGCGGGCGCAATTACGGTTCGCTCTTGACCCGGGGCTGGCGGCAAGGCTCACTGCGACCGGGCGACGGACTCGGTGTTCGCCGTTCATGGTGCACCTCACGGCGTACGCGCTGACGTTGCACCGGCTGACCGGCAGTACGGATATCACCGTTCCCACCCTCACCTCCGGCCGCGGCCGAACCGAGCTGGACGGAACGGTCGGCTTCTTCCTCAACGCCCTGCTACTGCGAACAGATCTCACCGGCAATCCCTCGGCCCAAGAGGTGCTCGCCCGCGTCCGCGCCACCTGTTTAGATGCCTATCGCAACGAACTGCCAGTACTGCGACTGCTGGAGGAAGTCCCGGACGCCGGGCTGTTACTCGCCGACGAATCCTTCCTCCTGCTGCCCTTCCAGCACATCCCCGTCCAGCCCCGGAAGACTCGCACCTTCGGTCCAGACACCACCTACGTCTCCTTCGACCGACGCCCCGGACCGCGGCCGCACGGCGTAGCTGTCCCGCTGGACGGCCTCTGGACCATCGATCAACACGCCCCCGACCAGCTCACCGCCAAGATCTCCTACACCCCCGGCCTTTTCGACTCCCACACCATCCAGTCCTACGCCAACACGTATCTGGACTGTCTCCTTCAGCTAACTCCCACCAACTGAACCGATAAACCGGCGGTCCCGGTCTGCGCTACCTTCGGGCGGACGGGAAGGCGCCTTCCCGATATCAGCGGATCACCGGGCATCGTTGCCGTCGCGAGGACTATGGCTGTGGTCACCGATCTGCGCTCTGGGCGCCGCGCGAATGGCGCTGGACGCCTTCTTCGCGGACCTTCTCACCGTCCCCGGCAGTTAGTTCTCATCCGGGGACGGTGGCGGTTCAGTTCGCTGCTTCGAAGGCTTCGCGGATCTCGCTCGGGATCCGGCCGCGGTCGTTGACCTCGTAGCCGTTGGCCCGGGCCCACTCCTTGATCGTGCGCGGGTCGGCGCCGATGGCGGTCCGCTTGATCCGGGCGCCCTTCGAGGTACGGACCTGGCGGCCGGCCTCGATATAGGGGGTGAGGGTCTTCCGGAGGGCATTGCTGTTCTTCGCCGTCAGGTCGATCTCGTAGGTCTTCCCGTCCAAGGCAAAGGTGAGGGTGCCACCTTTCCCGGCCGGAATATTGGTCCCGTCCAGATCGTCGGTGAGAAATACCTCTGTGCGTTGCGCCATAAACGTTTCACCCTCCACTGAAGAACAGATGTTGCCCCTAGCATGCATCACCGCTGGTGCCACTCCCGCCGTCGGCACTCGACTGGCCTTCGGTTGAGTCCTCAACTACTGTAGAGGTCAGCGATCAGGGAAGAGGAAGTCATGGCGATCTTTCGGTTGAATCATGCGGTTCTGTACGTGCGCGACGTGGCCGAAAGCGTGGCCTTCTACCGCGATGTACTGGGCTTCGATTACACCGAGGGCGGTGACGCGTTCCAGAAGGCGGCCTTCCTCCGCGCACCGGGATCGACGAATGACCACGACCTCGGGCTGTTCGAGGTCGGCGCCCAGGCCGGGCCGTCCGGCGCGGGACAGACCACGGTCGGGATGTACCACCTGGCCTGGGAAGTGGACACGCTCGGTGACCTCGAGGACCTGGCGAAGAAACTGGCCGACGCCCGCGCCCTGGTCGGTTCGACCAACCACGGCACCACCAAGTCCCTGTACGCCAAGGACCCGAACGGGCTGGAGTTCGAGGTCGTCTGGATCATCCCGGCCGACCTGCTCACCGACGCGGATCGGGAGGGACACGGCGCTCTGGACCTGCCGGCCGAAGTCGCGAAGTACGGGCGGGAAACCCGCGGCGGACTGGGCATCTCCCGGCCGCTCGCTTGAATCTTCAGGGGCGATCCAAGTACCTGATCGTTACAGAGAGTTGTTGACCGAGGCAACGGAAAGCGGATACTGCAAGTGAGATCCCCTTCCTGAATCGAGGCCGGCGATGGCTAGCTCAGGCATACATTCCCGCGTGGGCAACGTCGTTGCCGCGGCCGGAGCGTTCGTGTTTCTGGGTGGCGCCGTGCTGGCGATGATCCCCACTGCCTCCGCGACGCCGGCGATTGTTGCCGCGGTCCCCGAAGCAGATCCGCCGGGAAACAACGGCACGATCAAGATCGAGGGCACCGACATCCAGAGCGGCCCGCCGGACAACAATCCGCATCAGGGCTGCTCCTTCGTCGTCGAGTTCTACAACTACGACAAGGGCGACCTGCACGCGACCGTGCTCTTCGAGGACCAGGCCCCGACCGCGGACGGCGGCCTGAAGGTCACCTCCGGCAACCTGAACCCGTTCATCGGTGAGGATGCGGCCGGCGGCGGCAACGATCTGGACGCCAAGGAGACCTACACCCTGTCGTTCACCGGGCAGCCCCACCCGCAGCAGGGCTACCACGTGAAGATCACCATTCACGCCCAGGGCTCCATCGGCAACGACACCAAGCACAAGGTCTTCTGGGTCGAGGGCTGCACGCCGCCCACCACCCCACCGACCACGCCTCCTACGACTCCCCCGACGACCCCGCCCACCACGCCTCCGACGACACCGCCGACCACTCCCCCCACGACACCGCCTACCACGCCTCCCACGCCTCCCACGACACCGCCTACCACGCCTCCGACAACGCCACCGAGCACACCGCCGACGACGCCCGCCACGACGCCGACCAGCGGCTCGAGTTCTCCGGCGACGTCATCGACCAGCAGCACCAGCGTTCCGGCCACGACGCACTCGAGTTCGCCGACCACCGGCGTACCGACAGCTGTCGATGCCGGTCTCGGCGGTCCTTCCGCGGAGACTGGTGCGCGGAGCGGACCGCTCAGCACGCTGGGCGCCTGGCTACTGGTCGCCGGTGGAGTGATGCTGGCGGCGGGTGCCGCTATCGCACTCAGGCGGCGAGGCAGGCACAGTAGCTGACGTGACCACCGCCCGACGTCGCGGTCGACCTGCTCCACTCCGGTGGAGCGGGTCGATCGCTCTGGCCGGCATCGCCTTGGCCCTGGCCGGCGGCTACCTCCAATTCGGCAACCAGGCAGGCGCCGCCGCACCCGATCCCTCGCCCACGTCTACGCAGCCACCTGGCACAAGCCAGGGCATCGGGCCAGGGACCGATGCAGGACGACCAGGCACCGGTACGGCGTCAGCCGGGACGACCCACCGGCCCGGAAGCGCTGCCCGGCCGACTTTGACCGCGCGACCTGGTATTCCCTTCCGGCTCGCCGTCCCCAAGCTCGGCATCTCTGCTCCGGTGGTGGAAATCTCAACTGAGCAAGGATCGCTGACCCCACCCTCGAACCCGCAGAAGCTCGGCTGGTGGTCCGGCGGCGCCCAACCGGGTGCCCGGATCGGATCGGCCGTCATCACCGGCCATACGGTGCACACGGGCGGCGGCGCGTTCGACAACCTGGGCAGCCTCCGGCCGGGCGATGCCGTCCAGGTGACAACTTCGCGGGGACGACTCAGCTATCGGGTCACCGGCGTCACGGCGTACCGGAAGCAGAGCTTGGCAAAGAACGCCGGTCAGGTCTTCAACCAATACGTGCCAGGGCGCCTGGTCTTGATCACCTGCGAGGACTGGAACGGCAAGGTCTACCTGAGCAACACCGTTGTCATTGCCCAGCGAGTCTCCTGAAATGTAGCCGACAGTAATCGATCGCAGACAACGAAGTGAGCCGAAGGATTTCCCTGAATTCCGGGAATTCGGCGGCTGATCGCTTTTCGTTCTGCACCTGGCATCGCAGTATTTCCGGCAACCGGCCGCCCGCCCAGCGGCCCGATCCGGAGGAGCGCAGCCCATGCGATCTCTCATCACCCGTTCCCGGGTGCTCGCCGTCGTCCTGACCGGCGCAGCACTCACCCTCAGTCCGCTCGGCAGCCAGGCCATCAGTGCGAGCAAGCCTGCCGACGCGTCGAGCGACTGCTTCGTCCCGCCGGCCGGCGCCGCCGCCAAGGGTGGCCGCGGTGCGGACACCAGGGACATGACGGTCGCCGAACAGAAGGCGATCGAAGCCCGGACCGCCCAGCTGCTGAAGGCCAAGGCCGCCCGCGGCATCGGCGTACCGCAGGGCGCGCTGGCCGCGGCGAGCGTTCCCGTCTACATCAACGTGATGCGCGACTCGGCCGGCAACGGTGACGTCACCGACTCGCAGATCACCCAGCAGATCGCCGTACTGAACAAGACCTTCGGCGGCCAGGAGTCGTCATCGGCCGCGAACACCGGCTTCACCTTCTACCTGGCTGGTACGACGCGCTACAACAACACCAACTGGCACAAGGACAAGCAGAGCAGCACCTACCGCAAGCAGACCCGCAAGGGCGGCAAGAACGCCCTGAACATCTGGCTGGTCGACTTCGCCTACCTCGGCATCGCGACCTTCCCGTGGGACTACGAGCGCAACCCCGGCATCGACGGCATCCGCGTGCAGTACACCTCGCTGCCGGGCGGTTCGGCGACGAACTACAACCTCGGTGAGACCGCGACCCACGAAGCAGGTCACTGGTTCGGGCTCTACCACACCTTCCAGGGTGGTTGTACGGCGACGAACGACGAGGTCGCCGACACTCCGGCGCAGAGCAGCTCCACCAACGGCTGCCCCGAGGGCCGCGATTCCTGTTCCCTGCCAGGGCTCGACCCGATCCACAACTACATGGACTACTCCTACGACACCTGCTACACCCAGTTCACGCCGGGCCAGAGCACCCGGATCAGCAACATGTGGACCGCCTACCGCGCCTGACTTTCGCGCAACCTCCGCGGGGGGCCCGCGGGTGGGGCGGGCGGGGGGGGGGTGGTCGGGGGAGCGGGAGGTGGAGGGGGGGGTGGCTGAGGGAGGGGGGGGGGTGGCGGGGGTGGGGCGGCCGCTGGTGCTCCGCGCCCCGG
>NZ_JBEXSJ010000050.1:0-52636 GCF_040613535.1 Kribbella sp. NPDC006257 | reverse complement strand
GAGGACCGCGGCGGCGACCCGGAGCGCTGCCACGTGAGCGCTCGAGTACTTCAGCAGGTGGTCGGCTGACTCGCGGGCCTCGGCCAGCGCGGTCCGTGCGCGGGCCAGGTCGCGGCTTGCCGAACCAGCGGCTGCCGGGGATACCGGTGAAACTGTCATCGGTCCGTCACCCTCTCCAGTTGCCAGCGGCCGGAATCCGGGTCGTGGGCGAGATCGAACATCTCCCGTCGCCCGTGCCGGCCACACCCCGCCTCTACTCGGTAGACCGCCCGTTGCGGTCCCCAATCTGCGTCCAACACCCCGACGGCCGCGGATGATCCCGCCACTGCCGTCGCGGTCGCCACACCGACCCCCGAGCCGATCACGCCGCGCTCCCACCAGGCGGCGGTCTCCACCCACTGGGCCTCGACGGCACAGACCCGCCAGAGCCGACCGCGCCACAGGAACTGCTCCGGAGTCTCGATGCCGTCCACGAACACCGAACGCACCTCAACGGCCTCGTCGAACTCCCACATGCTCCATCGCCTCCTGTGCGCGAACTTCCCCTGGGCAGCGGCCCGGTGGGTGGGCGCCAGGTGGGGGTCGAGGTCCACCACGGCGCCCGGCCCACCGGGACCACCGGTTACCGATGCGGCCGCAACTCCGCACCGGAGTCGTCCAGCTGATCCGATCGGCCCCCGCCGGTCTCCCGACGAGCCGGTGGGGCCAATCGAACATCTGTTCGAACACTGAAAGAGTAGCGGTGCCCGCCGACAATCGTCAACGGGCCGTAAGGCCGGCGTGGCGGCCGGGCGGGCCGTGGCGGGCCAGACTGGAACTCCAGCCCGCACCGAGCCGAGGATTCCGATGCCGACACCGAGCCGCCGCGTCGTCGCCGGCACCGCGCTCGCCGCGGCAGCCGTCGTCGCAGCGGTCGCGTTGCCGCTGTTCCAGCCCTGGCGGCTCTTCACCGACAAGGTTGTCGACGAAGCGCTCCCGGGCACCGGCCCGATCTCCATGACCACATCCTCACCGGCGCCACCGACAATTTCCGGCGGACCGGTTCCGGCACCGTCGAAGACACCGCCGGAACCCACGTCCGAGCCGGCACCGGTAGTAGAGAGGTCCGGCACCTTCATCTCGCACGAACACCACACGGAAGGAAATGTCGCGATCGTCCGGCTGCCTGACGGCACGAAGATCCTGAGGCTGACCGGACTCGACACCTCCGACGGCCCCGATCTGGAGGTCTGGCTGAGTGACGCCGAGGTGATCGAGGGCAAAGCCGGCTGGCACGTCTTCGACGACGGCCACTACCGGAGCCTCGGCCAGCTCAAGGGCAACAAAGGCAATCAGAACTACGCGATCCCCGCGAACGTCGAACCGGCCGACTTCACAAGCGTTTCCATCTGGTGCAACCGCTTCAACGTCTCGTTCGGAGCCGCCGAGCTCGGCCGAGGCTGACCCCTGTGGAAAACCGCGGGCAGGCGATTGCCTGGTCGGGTTAAAGTCGCTGCATGGCAAGGGGATTTGTTTCGGCGAGGACGCTGAGCGCTGGGTTCCACGACGACGTGGTCCGGCGGGTGCTTGGCGGAATCCCTTATGCAGCAGGGCTTCTGGGCTGGGGCTCGGACGTGCTCGGGTACGACACCGAGCGCTCGACCGACCACGGCTGGGGTCCGCGGCTGCACGTGCTCGTCGATGAGGACCAGGTCAGCGACGTCACCAAGCTGATCGAGGCGCACCTGCCCACGCAGTACGAGGGGTACGACGTCAGGTTCGGTTGGGACACTCAGGAGCCGGTGCACCACATCACCGTGAAGACGGTCGGCGGCTGGCTCGAGGATCAGGTCGGGCGCGATGTGAGCGACGGGATGTCGACCGAGGACTGGCTCATCACGCCGCAGCAGCAACTGCTCGGGGTCGTGGCCGGTCCGGTGTACGCCGACGACGGGCGGCTCGCGAAGATCCGCGACGCCCTCGCCTGGTATCCGGACGACGTGTGGCACTGGTTGCTCGCCTGCCAGTGGAAACGGATCGCCGAGGAAGAATCGTTCGTGCAGCGCACCTCGGAGGTCGGCGACGAGCTCGGCTCGAGAATCGTGGCGGCCCGGCTCGCTCGCGACCTGATCCGGTTGGCCTTGTTGATGGCGCGCACCTATGCGCCGTACACGAAATGGCTCGGTACGGCGTTCGCCCGGCTCCCCCATCACGACGGGCTCCACAATGACCTGAGCGACGCGACAAGCGCGCAGACGCACGAGCAACGGGAGAAGGCGTTGACCGCGGCGTACGAGAAGGTGGCGCGGCGGCACAACGAGCTCGGGATCACGGAGTACGTCGATCCGGCGCCGAGGCAGTATCACGATCGACCGGCGATGGTGCTGCAGGCCGGTCGGTTCGCCGAGGCCTGCCTGACGAAGGTCGGCGATCCCTGGCTGCGTGGGCTCGAGCTGGTCGGCAGCATCGACCAGTTCGCCGACAACACCGACCTGCTCGGAGACGGCACTGTCTACCGGCGACTCACCGCTATCTATGAGAAGTAGGTTCTGAACTGTGAGCACTCATCCCAATGTCCAGTTGGTTGCCGACGCCTTGGAGGCGGCCGGCGCGACCGGTGTGATCCGGATCCTCGACGACGCGGTCCCGACCGCGGCCGCGGCGGCCGCCGAGCTCGGCTGCGACGTCGGCGCGATCGCGAACAGCCTGATCTTCGACGGCGACGGGTCGCCGGTGCTGATCCTCACCTCGGGCGCGCACCGGGTCGACACCGCGAAGATCGCCGCCGAACTCGGGATCGCGAAGCTGCGCCGGGCCACGCCGGAGTTCGTCAAGGAGCACACCGGCCAGGCGATCGGTGGCGTCGCGCCGGTCGGGCACCCGGCGCCGATCCGGACGCTGGTCGACACCAGCCTCGAGGACTACTCCGAGGTCTGGGCCGCGGCCGGCATCCCGCACTCGGTCTTCCCCACCTCGTACGCCGAACTCCTCAACCTCACCAACGGCACCCCGGTCACCGTCAACTGAGACGCCGTACGCCGGGAGCCTCAGCCGAACCCGGTCACGGTCAACCAGGGTGGGGCGGCGTACGTCGGGAGGCTCAGGGGGCGGGGGTGTAGGTGAGGGTGATGGCGCCGGTGGGGTGGGGGGTCGTGGTGGTGAGGGACCAAGCGGAGGGTGGCGCTGTGTCGAAGAGGCGGGTGCCTTCGGCAACGATGATGGGGTCGACGATCAGACGGAGTTCGTCGAGCAGGCCGGCGGTGAGCAGGGACTTGACCAGGGCCACGCTGCCGGTGATCAGGATGTCGCCGCCGGGCTGCTCCTTGAGGTCGCGGATCGAGGTCTCCACGTCGCCGGAGAGCTGACTGGAGTTCGACCACTCCAGCGGCTCGGTGCGGCTCGTCACGACCAGCTTGGCGATGCCGTTCATCAGGTCCGCCATCCGGCCCTCGGCCGTCGGCCAGTAGCCCGCGTGTTCGTCGTAGGTGTTCCCGCCGAGCAGCATCAGGTCCGACGTCGCGAGCGATTCCTCGGTCTGCCGGGCGGCTTCTTCGGTGAAGTACGGCCCGTGCCAATGCTGCGGTCCGGACACGATCCCGTCGAGCGTCGAGAAGAGTTCGGCAGTGAGCTTCCTCATGGTGTGTCTCCTTCGATCTGGTTGCTGTCACCCCTGCGTCGGGCGGCAACTCCACAGATCGACATTCGGCTGAAAACAAAGCGAGGCCGCCCAGCAGGTGCTGGACGGCCTCGCCTCTGACACAACCTAGAAGGCCGGCTTCAGGTCGACGTCGGCTGCGCGGACGTAGACCATCCGGTGGCCGAACCAGATCTGGTAGTAGCGGTCCTTGCCGAGCACCTGCACGTGGTCCGTCGGCGGCTGACCCGCGAACGTGACGGCCCGGTAGTAGTCGGTCTCGATGTTCGCGTCACCGACCGGATAGGCCTGACCGGCGCCGATCGTGTACTGCAGCGGCGTGACCGTCTGGTACGGAATCCCGGCCGGGTACGCCGCCTGCTCCGGATACGCCCGCCCGTACACCGGCACGGTCGCCTTGCCGGCCTTCGGCTTCACCACGAGCCCCGGCTTCGCAAAGGCATCAGGCGCCGACGCGGGACTCTTGAACCAAGCCTTGGCACCGAGGTACCAGATGGCTACCCAGTCCCCCGACCGCTCAGCAACCACGTACTGCGAACCCGCCGCAGCCCGTGCACCGATGTCGGAGACCTGCGTGGTGCTGTCAGCGCCGTTCGGCCGGTTGCCCAAGTCCTTGACCAGCGGAGCCGCGTCGTCCGGCGCCTGCCGGAGGTAGACGAAGTTGGTGCCCTGCGGCGCGCAGGTCCCGTCGGCGTTGCAACCGGTGACGACCTGCTGGTTGTCGGCGAAGCCAGGCTTCACGGTGACGATCGTGCCGGCCTTGACCGGGAAGATGCTGTGCCCGTAGATCGGTGCGCCGAGCAGGTCGAAGTAGTGCTCCCAGTCCCAGTACGGTCCCGGATCCCAGTGCATGCCGGCCACGTTCGCCGGGACCGTGCCGGGCACCTGGTCGTGGCCGATGATGTGCGCGCGGTCCAGCGGGATGTTGTTCTTCTGGGCCAGGTAGCGCACCAGCTTGGCCGAGTTGCGGTAGAGCACATCGGTGTACCAGGTGGCGCCCTGAGCGGCGAAGCCTTCGTGCTCGATGCCGATGGCATGCATGTTCACGTACCAGTTGCCGGCGTGCCACGCGACGTCCTTGGCATCCACGTGCTGCCAGACGTGCCCGTCGGAGGACCGCATCGTGTACTGCCAGCTCACGTACGTCGGGTCCTGGATCAGGTTGAGCGTGCCCTGCCAGCTGCCCTCGGTGTCGTGGATGACGATGTAGTCGATCTTGCCGGTCTTCGGCCGATCGGCCAGGTCATGGTTGCCGTAGTCACCGGCACCCGGCCCGTACTGCGAGTAGGGCGCCGGTAGCGACTCGCAACCCAGCTGAGCCGGGCACTCGGTCGCAGCAGCAGCAGCCTTAGGAGCCGCACGCAGACCGACACGCGCCAGCTGCGACTTGGCCGGCGTGACCTTCACAGCCGGCATGACGATCTGCTGCCCGGTGTTGGTCGTACGGGCGGCACCGCGAGCCAGGATGGAGTAGACGTCGTCTGCATAGGCAGAGGCAGTCGCCTGGTCGGCAGCACCGGAGTACGAGCTGATGGCGCCGTACCAGTCGGCAGCGGAAGTCTGTGCTCCGACCGGAAGCTTCAGAGAACGCTGGTAGTCAGCAAGGAGTGCAGCACCACCAGCGATGTTTGCGGCAGCGTCGTTGCGCAGTGCAACCGGGTCCAGGCCAGTCAGCGTGGACGCCTTGTAGAGCGTGCGCAGCGAGGGAGCCTGCGCGATCTCAGCACCGCCGGACCGCTCCTCGCGCTCACCGGGGTCGACGGCGGTGAGGTGCATCGGGCCGTAGCCACCGGACGTCGACGGCTTGCCCGCGTGGTCGTCCCACCGCGTCTCGGCGTACGACACAGCCAGCAACACCGACTCCGGTACGCCGTACTTCTGCGAGGCAGCCTGGAACGCTGACGCAGCAGCCTGGGCGGACGGCCCGGGCGAAGCGGCCGAGGCCGTCGGTGGACCCCCTGACGACACGCCGATCACGGATATGGGCAGCGCTACGACTGCCAGTGCGGCGAGAATCTTCGGACGACGAAGCATGATTGATCTCCCTGACCCATCTGGGGTGGCCGGGCTGATGGTGACACAGACCGGCGGCGTGTTCACTTTGGGTCGCAAACAGGCCGATGTCAACGGTTAACCAAAATCCGGATCGATAGGTTCGATACTGACCACGAGTAGCGTTCCGACGGGTTGCAACTGAGGGTTACGGAGTACCGATCATGGAAGCGTTGCCGCTGGCGTTCACGACGGGCTGGGCGAGCGGGATCAACGCCTACGCGTGCGTCCTCATCCTCGGCCTGCTCGGCCGGTTCGCCGAGGTCGACAGCGTCCCGAAGGGCCTGACCGGCAACGGTGTGCTCATCGCTGCCGCCGCGCTGTTCCTGTTCGAGTTCGTCGCCGACAAGATCCCGTACATCGACTCGGCCTGGGACGCCATCTCGACGGTGATCCGGCCGACCATCGGCGCGATCGTCGCCGCCCTGGTGGCCGGCCAGGCCAGCGACCTGCACCAGGCGATCATCGCGACCACCGGCGGGGTCACCGCGCTGCTGTCGCACTTCGTGAAGTCGAGCCTTCGGCTGGCGATCAACACCTCCCCCGAGCCGGTCACCAACATCGCGGCCTCGTCGGGCGAGGACGTCGCGGTCGCCGGTGTGGTCTCGCTGGCCGCATTCCATCCGACCGCTGCCCTGATCATCGCCGGCATCCTGCTGCTGATCGGGCTCGTCTCGGTGTACTTCGCGTTCCGGGCGATCCGCCGGGGCCTGGCCAGATTCCGGGCCTGGCGAGAGAAACGCAGCAATCCAGCAACGGGGAGCAGTGCAGTCTGATGGCTCGTGTGATCGTCATCGGGGCCGGCCTCGCCGGTCTCGCCGCTGCCGTACGGCTGGCCAAGCTCGGCCACCAGGTCACCATCTGTGAGCAGGACGAACGTCTCGGTGGCGCACTCGGTCGCGTCGACGCGGACGGCTTCAGCTGGGACGCCGGAGCAGCCAGTACTACGTTGCCCGCTGCCCTGCGTGACCTGTTCCGCAAGTCGGGCCGGCCGATCGAGAGCCTCGTCCAGCTGGATCCGATCACCGAGCCACGTCGCCACCTCTTCGGCGACGGCTCGGTGCTCGACCTGCCTGTCGGTGACCGGGCCGGTCAGCTCGAAGCATGGACCAACCTGGCCGGAGAGAAGACTGCGCAGCGCTGGACGGACCTGGTCGACAGCTACGGCGAGACCTGGCAGGTACTGCGGAAGACCTCGCTCGAACCGCCCTTGATGAACCGCCTTCCCTGGAACGCGATCCGCACCTTGAAGCCCTGGCAGTCACTTAACCGGGTAGCAGACCGACGACTCGACGACGACCGAGCCCGTGCAGTACTGCGGTACTACGCAACCCAGCACGGCTCTGACCCGAAGCAAACGCCCGGCTACGTCGGCGTCTGGTCCTACCTCGAGCGCACCTTCGGCCGCTGGACTGTCGAAGGCGGCTTCGGCGCAGTAGCCGACGCACTGGCCCAGCGGACCACAGAGCGCAAGGTCGACGTCCGGACCCACGCTGAGGTGGTCGCCGTCATCACCAAGAACGGTGTAGTCACTGGAGTCCGGCTAGCTGATGGCACTGAGTTACCAGCCGACATCGTGGTCAGTGATGTCGACCCACGCGAGCTCTACAGCCGGCTGGTCGACGACAAGGCCGCCAAGAAGGTCAAGCGCCAGGTGATGTCTACGCACCAGGCGCAGGCGGCGTACGTCGTACACCTCGGTCTGCGTGAGCCTGTGCCGGACCTGCCGTTCGAAACGGTCCTGCATGGCAGCCCGACGGTAGTAGTCCGCACTGGTGGAGTAGCACCCGCTGGGCACCAGGCCTGGTCCGTGTTGGTCCACGGCTACCCGACAGACGACGTACTGGACCTCCTGGTCGCCCGCGGCCTGCATATCCGGGACAAGGTCGTTTCCCGCCAGGCCTCTTCCTCCTGGCTCGCCGGAGTCGCCTGGGAGGGCTTCCGGACAGCCCGCAAACGCGCCGCGAACGTCTCGCCCGTCAAGGGCCTGTACTGCGTGGGCGCAGGCGCTCACCCCGGGACCGGAGTCCCGGCGACGACCCTCGGCGCCGCGATCGTGGCAGACGCGATCGGCAAAGCCTGACACTGCCTGATCGGCGAGGCCGGACACCGCCTGATGGGCAAAGCCTGATACCGGCCTGGGGACGCCGGGAAGGTCGCACTAAGATTGATCGTTCATGTGTTCCGTGTCGGGTAAAGCGCCCGGCAATAGAGAGGACCCCGGTGGATCAATCCCCCACATCGACCGATCTGGACAACGTCGAACGGGCTGAGCTGGACGCAGAGCAGGCACACGTCGACCGGGTGTACACCCGGGTCGACGAGGCCGCCAAGTCCGCTTCCCGGATTGCGGTCGAAGGGCACGAACGCGGTCAGGCGCAGAACGTCGGGCGGGTCCGCGACGAGGAGCAGACCGGCCTCTACGAGCGGGACGTGCTGGTGTTCGCGGCCGCCCGCCGGATCGCCGAGCTGGACGCGGAGCACGAGGGGCTGGTGTTCGGCCGGCTCGACTCCGACACCGGCGACGGCACCGAGCCCGTCGCGACCGCAGCCGAGCTGGAGAAGCTGTACGTCGGCCGGATCGGCGTCCGCGACGCGGAGTACGAGCCGCTGGTGATCGACTGGCGCGCGCCCGCGGCCGAGCCGTTCTACCGGGCGACGTCGACCGACCGGCTGCGGGTGGTACGGCGTCGTGTACTGCGGAACAAGGGTCCGCGGATCGTCGGGCTCGAGGACGACCTGCTGGCACCCGACCGGTCGCCGGAGGACCTGCCGGTACTTGGAGAAGGCGCGCTGATGGCGTCGTTGTCGCGTGCTCGCGGGCACACGATGCGGGACATCGTCGCGACCATCCAGGCCGAGCAGGACGAGGCGATCCGGGCACCTGCTCGCGGTGTCACCGTGATCGGCGGCGGACCTGGTACCGGCAAGACCGTGGTGGCCCTGCACCGTGCTGCTTACCTGCTGTACTCCGACCGTCGCCGGTTCGAGCGTGGCGGCGTACTGGTCGTCGGGCCGTCTTCTGCATTCATGGCATACATCGAGCGAGTACTGCCCAGCCTCGGCGAGAACACCGTGTCGCTGCGAGCAGTCGGTGAGCTAGTGGACGGCGTACGGGCTACTGCTGTCGACGAGGCGGCCGCTGCTGCGGTCAAGGGATCACTGCGGATGCGTGGGCTGCTCTCCCGAGCTGCGCGCGACCGGGTGCCCGATGCACCGACGTCTCTGCGCGTGTTCATCGGCGGAGCCACTGTCGAGCTGGACGCCAACCAGTTGGACAACGTACGCCGTAACGCCCTCCGGCGTACGCCGCGTAACCGTGCCGCCTCCGAAGCCCGCAAGGGTCTGGTGGCAGCGCTGTGGAACAGGTTCCCCGAGGACCTGCGCACGGGGGTGTACGCAGACCGTGAGGCCTTCGGCGACCGGGTGACCGACACACCGGCGTACAAGGCGTTCTTCTCCGCCTGGTGGCCAGTGCTGACGCCTGGTGCCGTACTGCGGTGGCTCGGCGACTCGCGTCGGGTGTCCCGGTGGGCACGTGGTGAGTTCAGTGCGGACGAGATCGAGGCGCTGGCGACGGCGATCCGTAGTACGGACGAATTCACCATCGCCGACGTGGCGTTGCTCGACGAGCTCGGGACGCTGCTCGGCAAGCCGCCGATCCAGGAAGCCGGGCGGGACGAGGAGTTCGACTGGCTCGAGGGGCTCTCGGACGGCGTGAACGAGGTGCTCACCACGTCGGAGCGGCGGGCGCGGAGCATCGCGGCCGCCGAGGCCGACGAGCCGGAGGAGTACGCGCATGTGCTGGTCGACGAGGCGCAGGACCTTTCGCCGATGCAGTGGCGGATGGTGACGCGCCGTGGTCCACAGGCCAGCTGGACGGTTGTCGGCGACACGGCTCAGAGCTCGTGGCCGGATCCGGCCGAGGCGCGGGCGGCGATGGACTCGATGCTGTCGCACTTGCAGCGGCACACGTTCCGGTTGTCGACCAACTACCGGAACTCGGCGGAGATCTACTCGTTCGCCGGCGAGGTCATCCGGCAGCAGATCCCGGACGCCGACCTGCCGGACGCGGTACGCCGTACCGGGGTGGAACCGGAACACCGGATCTTCGACGCCAGCAAGGTCGCCGAAGCAGCCGGGGACGCCGCGGTCGAGCTGCTTCAGCTCGTCGAGGGCACGGTCGGGGTCATCGTGCCGCCCGTACTCCGGCCCGCCATCGACGCCGTGGTCGCCGAGGTCGGCGACCCGCGCGTGGTGGCGCTGAGTCCGCTGGACTCCAAGGGCCTCGAGTACGACGCGGTCATCGTGGTCGAACCGGACCGGATCATCACCGACACCCTCGGCGGCATCCGGGCCCTGTACGTCGTACTCACCCGAGCCACCCAGCGGATGATCACCATCAACAGCACCACCCGCTGGTTGCCGTAAAGCCTCTAGCCGCGTGGAATGACGTAGTCGACCAGGTCGGCGTCGTCGGCGGCCAGGTCGGACCAGCGGGTGGTCAGGTGGAGGACCGTCAGGCCGCTGGTGGGGTACTTCTGGGTGAGTTCGAGGCGGGACGGACTGGTGCCATCGAGGGCCAGTTCGTCCGCCAGCCAAGGGATTCCCGGGGCATGGCCGACCAGGATGACCGTCCGGGTGTCGGCAGGGACGTCGTGCAGGACGTCCAGGAGTTCTTCGGTGCCGGCGCTGTAGACGCGGCGGTCGTACCAGACGTCGGTCGCGGTCGCGCCGGCCTCGGCGGCGTACTGCCAGGTCTCCCGGGTGCGGATCGACGGTGAGCAGACGACCAGGTCCGCATCGATGCCTTGGGCAACGAGATAGCGGCCGGCCGCGGCCGCGTCGGCCCGGCCCCGGTCGGCGAGCGGGCGCTCCAGGTCGGGCATCGACTCGGGCGGCACCGCCTTGGCATGCCGGAGCAGCACGAGGGTGCGGTCGATCAACAGGTCGGACGGGTCAGCCATCGAGCCAGGATAAGGCGCACGGCTCAGACCGGGGTGGACTGGAGGTTCTGGAACACCTGCCGCGTGGCGGTGGAGCGGTTGAGGGTGATGAAGTGGATCCCGGGCGCGCCGCCGGCGAGCAGCGCGTCGCACAGCTCGCTGGCGATCTCGATGCCCACCGCCCGCACCGCCGCCGGGTCGTCCTCGACCGCGTGCAGCCGGTCGGTGACCGCGACCGGCAGCGCCATCCCGGTCAGCTCGGCCATCCGGTGGATCTGTTTGATGTTCGTCACCGGCATGATGCCGGGCAGGATCGGGATGTCGCAGCCGTACGCCGCCGCCCGGTCGACCAGCCGGAAGTAGTCGTCCGCGCCGAAGAACATCTGGGTGATCGCGTAGTCCGCCCCCGCCGCCGCCTTCGCCGCGAGCACCCGGGCATCGTCCTCCAGCGAAGCCGCCTCGGGATGCTTGTCCGGGAAAGCAGCGACCCCCACGCAGAAATCACCCAGCTCGCGCACCAGTTCGACCAGCTCGATCGCGTGGTTCATCCCCTCGGGATGCGCGACCCACGGCTGCGAAGGCCCACCCGGCGGGTCGCCACGCAGCGCGAGAACGTTGCGGACCCCCGATCCGGCGTACGCGCCGATCACCGAGCGCAGCTCGTCCTTGGAGTGCGCGACGCAGGTCAGGTGCCCGAGCGGCGTCAGCGAGGTGTCCTGGGCGACCCGCTCGGTGACCCGGATCGTGCCGTCGCGGGTCGTCCCGCCGGCGCCGTACGTGATCGAGACGAAGGTCGGCCGGAGTTGCTCGATCTCGCGGATGGACCGCCAGAGCACCTCCTCGGCCTCCGGCGTCTTCGGTGGGAAGAACTCGAACGAGAAGGACCGTTCGCCGGTCGCCAGCAGCTCGCGGATCGTCGGCGTGTTGCCGGGAAGCTTCGAGGGGAGACCGTTTGCCATTGTCCAAGGCTACCGGGCGTGGGCTCGCGCGCGCGGACGGACTACCCTCCGAGAGGTGTATGCCGATGCAGACATCCCGACCGAGATCCAGCAGACCCTGACCAGCTTCCTGGACATCCAGCACGAACGCCTCGCCGCGATCGGGCCGGAACTCACCGAGGTGGTCCAGGCAGCACGGGACGCGACCAGTGGTGGCAAGCGGCTCCGGCCCTCCTTCTGCTACTGGGGTTTCCGTGCCGCCGGGGGCGATCCGAAGCAGCCGATCCTGAAGGCCGCGGCGAGCCTCGAGATGCTGCACGTCAGCGCGCTCGTGCACGACGACGTGATGGATTCCTCCGACGTACGCCGGGGCGCGCCGGCCGCGCATCGCCGGTTCGAGGCGCTCCAGCGGGCTCGTTCCGAGACCTCGGGTCGCGGCGGTGACCCGGTCGGCTTCGGGATCGGCGCGGCCATCCTGCTCGGCGATCTCTGCCTGATCTGGGCCGACGAGATGCTGCACACCTCCGGCTTCGACGCGGCCGCGCTGGCCCGGGCCTCCAAGTTCTTCGACGCGGTCCGGGTGGAGGTCACCGCCGGTCAGTACCTCGACCTCGTCGCCCAGGCCAGCGGCGAAGCGGACATGGACCGAGCTCTGCGCGTACTGCGGTACAAGGCCGCCACCTACACGGTCGAGCGTCCCCTGCACATCGGCGCGGCACTGGGTGGAGCCGACCAGTCTCTGATCGACGCGCTCTCGACGTACGGGCTGCCGCTCGGCGAGGCGTTCCAGTTGCGCGACGACCTGCTCGGCGTCTTCGGCGACCCGACGGTGACCGGGAAGCCGGCCGGCGACGACCTGCGCGAGGGCAAGCGAACCGTCCTCACCGCGTACGCCGTCGAGCACGCCTCCGAGGTCCAGCTGGCCGAATTCGACCGGCTCTTCGGGCGGCCGGATCTGGACGACGACGAGATCCAGCTGCTGCGCGAGATCCTCCAGGACAGCCGCGCGGTCCAGGCGTGTGAGGAACTGATCACCGACAAGACCGAGGACGCCCTCGACGCGCTGGACCGGTCCCCCATCGACGACGAGACCGCCCGCAAGGCCCTCGCCGACCTGGCCGTCGCTGCCACTTCACGTCATCTCTAGATTTCCCTAGAACCCACTAGAACTCCCAATAGATGATCGAGCCAGTGCAGCCGGAGGCGCCACCGCTCCCCCGCCCGCGGATCCTCCGGCAGAACTGGCTCGACCTGACCTTCCTCCACTGGGCAGTGGAGCCCGAGAGTCTGCAGCGCTTCTACCCGAAGGGCACTGAACCGGACACGTTCGACGGCAAGAGCTATGTCGGCCTGGTCCCGTTCCGGATGACAGCGACCGGCCTGCCACATGGGCCTGCCGTGCCCTGGTTCGGCAGCTTCCTGGAGACCAACATCAGGCTGTACTCCGTGGATGCCACCGGACGACGCGGCGTCGTCTTCCTCAGCCTCGACGCGGACCGTGCGGCAGTAGTCGCCACCGCACGCACAGTCTTCGGTATCCCCTACCGCTGGGCACGGATGCGTCACCAGGTCGAAGGCGACACCCACACCTACACGTCACGCCTGCGTTGGCCGGGCACCAAGGCCAGCAGCCTTGTCCAGGTCCAAGTAGGTGAGCAGCGGACTTCCACAGCGCTGGACGAGTTCCTGACCGCGCGCTGGGGACTACACGTCGCCAGAGCAGGCCGCACATTTCACCTGCCCAACGAGCACCCGACCTGGGTACTACGGAACGCCGAGCTCACCGCCTTCGAAGAACACGGCCTACTCGCGTCTGTAGGGCTCCAGGACCTCGCGGGTCGTCAGCCCGACCACGTCGCCTTCAGCTACGGCGTACCGGCGCAGTTCGCGCTACCGACGCTGGCGACTACCCCTAGAGCTCGGGCAGGTCGTTGACGAGATCCGGTACGTCGTGAGCTTCGCGCAGGAGCACCCGGAGCTGACCGGACTCCTTCGCGTCCTCACCGAAGATCTGCAGCGCCACATCGACCGTGTCGTGGTCATGGTCGAGCAGCTCGCGCCAGCCCTCCCAGAGCACCACCTCGGGCTCACCGGTCGACCTGTCACTCAGCGAGTCGGCCAGTGCGTCCCAGTTCCGCCCGAACCAGCGCGGTAGGTCGAACGCGGTCGCGCAGACGTCCAGGAAGCCGGCCTTGTCGGGCACTTGGGTCGTGTCCAGCAGGACGAAGTTCCAGCCGGCCGCGCCGACAGTACGGCGTACGGCGTCGGTTGAGGTCTTGTGCGCGTGCCAGCGGTACACGCCCGGCCGCAGCCCGTTGGCCAGCAGCGTGTGCAGGTCGGTCATCCGTCGGTCCCCCCGTCCGCCTTGATCCGGCGGAACGACTGGTAGTGATCGTCGGTGTAATAACGCTCGCTGTTCTTCCCGGTCACGATCCGGCGGGCACCACGGTCCTTCTCGCCCGGCGTCTTCACCGTGTACTCGTGGTAGTACCCGCTCGCTTCCTTCGGGAGGATCTTCTCGAAGTTGCTGTAGACCACACCGTCGCGGCTGTACGGATACGGGCCGCCCTGGTGGATCAGCTTCAGCGTCTGCTGCGCCTCCTTGGGCAGGTCCGCGACAGCGACGAAGGTCAGACCGCTGTCGGGGTCCTTCTGCGCGGTGTTCTTGTCCGAGCTGCACCCGATCAGCGACGCCGCCAGCGTGATCACCAGCATGGCGATCACCACTGCCGCGATGATCCGCGCCGTCTTCGGGTTGTTGATCACCTGAGCCGCCTACTGAACTCGGCAGCCGCGGCAGCCGGGTCGTCGGCCTCAGTGATCGCCCGTACGACGACCACTCGCTCGGCGCCGGCCTCGACGACCTCGTCCAGCCGGGCGAGGTCGATGCCGCCGATGGCGAACCAGGGCTTCGTGGGCTGCCTACTGGCGGCGTACGAGACCAGCTCGAGTCCCGCGGCGCTCCGGCCGGGCTTGGTCGGAGTTGCCCAGACAGGGCCGACGCAGAAGTAGTCCGAGCCCTGCTCGGTAACCGCTGCATTCACCTGGCTGAAGGTATGAGTGGAGCGGCCTATCACCGGCTCGTGTCCAGTGATGGCGCGCGCTGCGTGCACAGGCAGGTCTCGCTGCCCCAGGTGGAGCACGTCGGCCCCTGCGGCGAAGGCGATGTCTGCCCGGTCGTTAACCGCCAACAGCTTGCCGTGGCGCTTGCAGGCATCAGCAAACACCTCTAGAGCAACCAGCTCGTCGGCAGCTTCAAGGTCCTTCTGACGCAGCTGCACGATGTCGACGCCACCGGAGAGTGCGGCGCCCAGGAACTGCGGCAGGTCACCCTGCTTCTCTCGCGCATCCGTGCAGAGATAGAGGCGGGCGTCCGCAAGTCGTTCGCGCAATCCATCGGTACCGGTGGGCTCAGTCACAAGCCCAAGCCTGCCATGCATCCGCCGCCGTACTCTTAGCCGCATGGCTGAACGAAGCTCGGAAGTCGTCGTGATCGGCGGCGGACTGATCGGCCTGGCGACCGCTTGGCGGCTCGCGGCAGACGGTATCCAGGTGACGGTATGTGATCCGACACCCGGCAGCCGGACCTCTGCCGTGGCGGCCGGCATGCTCGCCCCGGTGACCGAGGTCGAGTACGGCGAGGACGAACTGCTCGCGCTCAACCTGGCCAGCGTCGCCGCCTGGCCGGACTTCGCCGAAGAACTCGAGACCCTCACCGGACTCTCGGCCGGCCTCAACCGCACTGGAACTCTCTCCGTCGCGTACGACGTGGACGACGCCGCCGCCCTCCGTCGCCTGGCCGACTATCAGCGCCGCCTCGGACTCGACGTCGAGGAACTCACCGGCCGCGAGGCACGCAAGCGCGAACCACTCCTCGCAGCAGGCGTCTCCGGCGGCGTCTGGGTGCCCGGCGACCACTCGGTCGACAACCGTCAAGCAGTAGCAGCCTTGCTCCGCGCGACGGAACTCACCGGCGTACAGCTCGAACGACAGCAAGTAGCGCGAGTCCTCACCACCGGTACTACGGCCGTCGGTGTGGAGCTGGAAGACCGCAGCACCATCCGGTCCACCCAGATCGTCGCAGCGACCGGCCCGTGGTCAGCACAGCTCCAGGGGATCCCTGCTGAACTGGTGCCGCCG
Source organism: Kribbella sp. NPDC006257 (assembly GCF_040613535.1). Classification (NCBI taxonomy): domain Bacteria; kingdom Bacillati; phylum Actinomycetota; class Actinomycetes; order Propionibacteriales; family Kribbellaceae; genus Kribbella; species Kribbella sp. NPDC006257. The sequence goes on along the minus strand of NZ_JBEXSJ010000050.1, from coordinate 36,926 downwards.
GTCCGGCCAGTCAAGGGCGAGATCCTGCGACTGCGAGTCCCAGAGGCTTACCGACCGGCGCTGCACCACACAGTGCGGGCTACTGCGCGAGGCTTCTCGGTCTACCTGGTCCCCCGGCCTGGTGGCGAACTCGTAGTGGGCGCCACGACGACAGAGCTCGGATACGACATTCGCGTGCTCGCAGGCGGTGTCTTCTCCCTGCTGCGCGACGCACGGATGGTCCTGCCGATCACCGATGAGCTGGAGCTCGTCGAGACGATCGCCGGACTCAGGCCTGCTACCCCGGACAACGCGCCGATCCTGGGGCCGTCCGGGCTCGAGGGATTGCTCTGGGCCACCGGGCACTACCGCAACGGCGTACTGCTGACTCCGATCACCGCACAGCTCATTGCGGACACCGTCCGGACCGGCCAGATTCCGGACCTGGCAGCACCTTTCACCATCGGGAGATTCGCCATGCCTAAGGTAGCCAGGTGAGTGAGGCAATGAAGGTGCTCGTGAACGGCAGCACCGAGGAGATCGCAGCAGGAACCACTGTCGCCGAGGTGGTCGACCGATGGGCGCGCAGCCCGATCGGGGTGGCCGTCGCGGTGAACGAGGCCGTGGTGACCCGGGCCGAGTGGGCCGGAACGACACTGGCCGAGGGCGACCGGGTGGAGATCCTCACCGCGGTCCAGGGCGGTTGAGGAGGAACCATGAGTGATGACAGCCTGACGATCGCCGGGCAGGAACTGACCTCGCGACTGATCATGGGGACCGGCGGCGCGCCGAGCCTCGAAGTACTGGAAGAGGCGCTGGTCGCGTCCGGAACAGAGCTCACGACGGTGGCGCTGCGGCGACTCGACCCGAGTCAGCAGGGCTCAGTGCTCGACGTACTGCGTAAGCACGGCATCGCCGTCCTCCCGAACACCGCCGGCTGCTTCACCGCCGGTGAGGCCGTGCTGACGGCCCGGCTGGCCCGGGAGGCGCTGGAGACCAACCTGGTCAAGCTGGAGGTCGTTGCCGACGACCACACCCTGCTGCCCGATCCGGTGGAACTGCTCGACGCCGCTGAAACGCTGGCCGCGGACGGGTTCTCGGTATTCGCCTACACGAACGACGATCCGATCCTGGCTCGGCGGCTCGAGCAGGCCGGCTGCGTCGCGATCATGCCGCTGGGTTCGCCGATCGGCTCGGGGCTGGGCATCCGGAACCCGCACAACATCAGCATGATCGTCGAGGCCGCCAAGGTTCCCGTCGTACTGGATGCCGGGATCGGTACGGCGAGTGATGCCGCGCTGGCGATGGAGCTGGGTTGTGATGCGGTGCTGCTCGCTACTGCTGTCACCCGGGCGGAGCGGCCCGCGCTGATGGCAGCCGCGATGCGTGACGCCGTGACTGCGGGGCGCAACGCCCTGCTGGCCGGACGCATCCCCCGGCGGTGGCACTCCGCGCAAGCCAGCTCCCCAACAGATGGACGCCTGTCCTTTTAAGGCCCCACCCGTCTTTTCCTTCTTCCCTTGCCTTGGGCACCTGTTGCCGACAGCAAACGCTTGTGAACCACATTGATGTAGTTCAGGCATAAACTGTAAACATTGCGTAACAGCCGTAACAAGTGACCCATTCGTACCTGTTGTCACATCCGTACCACCACTTACCGTCAAGGAACGTTGACACGGGGAGACGGATGATGCGGCACAAGATCGTGCGGATACTGACCGGGATCGCGGTCCCGGTGCTGGCCGCCGGAGTGATCACTGCGGGTTCACCTGGTTTCGGGCAGTACAAGGTGAAGAACGGCGACACCCTCAGCCGGATCGCGAGCCGGTACGGGACCACGGTCCGGACATTGGTTGCCCTCAACAACCTTCCCGGCAACGGCAACACGATCTACGCCGGCGACGTCCTCAACCTCCCCGGCAAGAAGCCGGCCCCACCGCGCCAGGCGCAACCGAAGGCCGGCCAGATCATCTACGTCGTCAAGCCGGGCGACACGATCGGCAAGATCGCCAAGCGGTACGGCGTATCCCAGGGCTACCTGTTGTCGGTGAACGGCCTGAAGCGGACCTCCCGGATCTACAGCGGCAAGCCGCTCCGTGTGCCCGTCCCGATCCCCAAGGCCAAGGCGAAGCCGGTCGTCAAGAAGAAGAACAACACCTTCGCCGGCCGCACCTACGCCGACCACATCGTCGCCGCGGCGGACAGGAACCGCGCCACCCTGGCCACCCGCAAGCTGCCGAACCGCGCCCAGATGCGGTCGCTGATCAGCTCCACCGCTCGCAAGTACGGCGTCGATCCCGAACTCGCGCTCGCCGTCGCCTGGCAGGAGTCCGGCTGGAAGCAGCGGGTCGTCTCCCCCGCCAACGCGATCGGCGCGATGCAGGTGATCCCGTCGACCGGGCGGTTCGCCTCCAGCATCGTCGGCCGCGACCTGGACCTGCTCAAGCCGCTCGACAACGTCATCGCAGGGGTCGTCCTGCTGGACCGGCTGACCGGCGCGGCCAGGCTCGACCTCGCGGTGGCCGGCTACTACCAGGGCCTCGGCGGCGTCCGGAAGAACGGGATGTACCCGGACACGAAGCTCTACGTGAAGAACGTGCTGCGGATCAAGGCGCAGCTGGAACGCGGCTGGAATCCACGCTGAAACGTCCGGTGAGCGGCCCCCGGTAAGCGCAGTCCGGCGCGGCGGGGAAGCCGCTACAGAGGCGCCTATTTACACTCTCAGGGCAGACAGCTTCGAGAGGCGGCTCACCGCACGTGACGGACGACGTACACACCCAGGTCAGTGATCCCCTCGTCGGGCGTGTGCTCGACGGGCGGTACCGGGTGGGTGCGCGGGTCGCCAAGGGCGGGATGGCGACCGTCTACGAGGCCCTCGACATGCGGCTGGACCGGATCGTCGCGCTCAAGGTGATGCACCTCGGGCTGGGCGACGACGCCGAGTTCGGCCGCCGGTTCGTGGCCGAGGCGCGGGCCGCCGCGAAGCTCTCCCACCCGAACGTGGTGGCGGTCTTCGACCAGGGTGACGACGACGGCACGCTGTTCCTGGCGATGGAGTACGTGCCGGGCCGGACGCTGCGCGACGTCGTACGGATGCAGGCTCCGTTGCCGCCGGCCCGGGCCCTGGATCTGCTGGCTCCGATCTTGTCGGCGTTGTCGGCCGCGCACGACGCGGGCATCGTGCATCGCGACATCAAGCCGGAGAACGTGCTGATCGCCGACGACGGCACCGTCAAGGTCGCCGACTTCGGGCTCGCCCGCGCCGTCACCGCGACCGGGCAGACCGCGACCCAGGGCATGCTGATGGGCACGGTCTCCTATCTCGCGCCCGAGCTCGTCACCGACGGCCGCGCCGATGCCCGGTCGGACGTCTACTCGGCCGGCATCCTGCTCTACGAACTCCTCACCGGAATGAAGCCGCACAGCGGCGACACCCCGATCCAGGTCGCCTACGCCCACGTCCACGCCGACGTGCCGCCACCGTCGGAGATCCAGCAGGGCATCCCGCCGTACGTCGATGCGCTGGTGCAGCGGGCGACCGCGCGCGACCGCGACATCCGGCCGGCCGACGCCCGGGTGCTGAGCCGCCAGGTCCGCCGGGTGCGCAGCGCGCTGGAGGAGGGGCTGCCGGACGACCCGGAGCTGACCGGCGACCTGACCATCCCGATCCAGCAGATGCGCCAGGACAGCGGCTACGACGACGGCTACAGCCGTGACTACGGCGACGGGGTGCCGCGCAACGACACCATCGTCGTACCGTTCGACGGTCCTCCCCTGCCGCCGGAGAACCGGCCGCGCCTTACCAACGGCACGACCCGGCCGGTACTGCGTGCCGCGCCACCCCGGTCGCGCGGCCACGGCGTGATCGCGGTCCTCGTCGTACTGGCCCTGGCGTTGGGCGTGGGCAGTGCTGCCTGGTTCTACGGCATCCATCGCTACACCTCGACGCCGGTCTTGCTCAACATGTCTGCAGCCGCCGCGGCGACCGAAGCAGGCAAGTTCGGGCTGACGACCAAGCTGCTCGCTCCGGACTTCTCGGAGGAGGTACCGGCCGGCCAGATCATGGCGACCGATCCGAAACCGGGCGACCGGATCCGCAAGGAGGGCGCGGTCGGTCTGGTCGTCTCCAAGGGGCCGGAGCGCTACAACGTGCCGCAGCTCAACGGGCTCGACGTCGACGCGGCCACCCGGGCGCTCGAGGCGGTCCAGTTGATCGTCGGCAAGCAGACCAACGTCTACAGCGAGATCGTGCCGGCCGGCCGGGTGATCGTCTTCGTGCCGAAGTTCGACACGTCGCTGAAGCCCGGCACCGCGGTCAACCTATGGGTCAGCCTGGGCAAGAAGCCGATCGCGGTCCCGAATATGACCGGCAAACCGGTGCAGGACGCCACCAAGGCGCTGCGGAAGGCCGGCTTCGGGATCGACCGGACCGACCAGTTCGACGCCACCGTGCCGGCGGGGAACGTGATCAGCCAGACCCCGAACACCGGCACGCTGTTCGCCAAGGACAAGGTGAAGCTGGTCGTCTCGAAGGGCCCACCGCTGGTCGCCGTACCGAATGTCCGCAGCAAGAAGCTCGCGGACGCGCAGAAGATCCTCACCGACCTGGGCTTCAAGGTGAAGGTCGAGCTGGCGCCGTTCCACCTCGGGCTCAATCTGGTGGCCGGTCAGAACCCGGCGGCGAACAAGATGGCGCAGCCCGGCAGCACCGTGATCGTCACCATCGTCTGAGTCCGGGACGTTTTGGTTGGCCTGTCAGGTGTCTGACAAGCTTTGCTCGTGAATCGCTCCCGGATCGCCGTGTTCGCCCTGCTCGCGGTGGCCGCGGCGTGGGGGTCGACGTTCTTCCTGACCAAGGACCTGCTCACCAGGATGGACGTCGCCGACTACCTGGCGTTGCGGTTCGCGATCGCCGCGGTCGCGTTGATCGCAGTGCATCCGCCCGCGATCGGCCGGCTGAGCAGGTTGGATCGCGGCCGGGGTGTTGCCCTCGGCATCACTTACGGAGTCGCGCAGCTGGTGCAGACCGAGGGCCTGCGGCACACCTCCGCGAGCGTCTCCGGGTTCGTGACCGGCATGTACGTCGTGTTCACGCCGCTGCTGGCCGCGGTCATCCTGCGGCACAAGATCGGCCGCTGGGCCTGGGTCGCCGTGGTGCTGGCGACCGTCGGCCTCGGCGTACTGTCCCTGCGCGGATTCACCTTGGGGACCGGCGAGTTGCTGACGCTGGCCTCGGCGGGTCTCTACGCGCTGCACATCGTCGGCCTCGGCGCCTGGTCGACACCCGCCAATGCCTTCGGGCTGTCCGCGTTGCAGATGGTCGTGATCACCGCGGTCTGTGCGGTCGGCGCGATCCCCGGTGGTTTCACGTTGCCGAGTGGCGGGGGCGACTGGGCTGCCGTGATCTACATGGCGCTGGTGGCCGGCGCGTTCGCCCTGATCGTGCAGACCTGGGCCCAGGCGCACCTGGCGCCGACCAGGGCCGCGATCGCGATGACGATGGAGCCGGTGTTCGCGGCGGGGTTCGCCGTACTCTTCGGGACAGAGAGTGTGACCGGCCGGATGCTGATCGGTGGCGCTCTGGTGATGTCGGCGATGTACCTGGTCGAGCTGGCACCACGACAGAAGATCGAGGCCGAGGTTCAGCACCTAGCGCAGTGAGGGGGCGGCGAGTGCGGGACGACAGCGCGCGACGGATCCGGTTCTATCCGGTCGTGGTGATCGTGCTGCTCCTGGCGTTTCTTGCTGCCGGGACGGCCTCGAATCTGGAGCGGAATCCGCAACCCGGGCTGGTCGCCGAAGGGATCCCCGGGCAGAAGGTGCCGTCGGCAACCAGTGCGCACCTGCCCTCGCAGTACCAGGGGATGGTTCGGCAGGCACTCGCCGATCTGGATGCACTGACGCTGCCGGGTGGCGCGACGCTGGCCGGGTGGGACGGGCCGTGGCGGTTCGTCTGGCCGCGGGACGCTTCGTTCGTCGCGGCGGCTCGGTGTTCGGTCGGCCAGTACGCCGAGGCCTCGTCGGTGTTCTCGTTCCTGAACCGGGTGCGACCGGCGTCGGGGCGATGGGCAGCCCGGTACGCCGTTGACGGAAGCGTGCCTGTTGATGGAAGAGAGCCGCAGCTGGACGGGTCGGGATGGGTGCTCTGGGCAAGCTGGTTCTGCTCGTCCGGTCTCGACCTGTCGGTCTATTGGCCGATGCTCCAGGAGTCGGGTGATCAGATCGTCGCCTCGTTGGGGCGGGATGGGCTGCCCGCTGTCTCGCCCGACTACTGGGAGCGGCCGGAGTCTTCGGTGACGCTCGGAACTGTCGCACCACTGCTGACGGGGTTGCGTGCCGGCTTGGCGATCGCAGCGCAACTGGGGCACGAAGTTCCTTCCTGGCAAGGCGCTCTGGATCGGTTGTCGGCGGCAACGGATCGCGTCTTCGGACCGGACTATCCCCGTACGCCGGGTGGCGGGCTCGACGCGATCGTGACCGTCCTCGGTCCCCCGTTCGGCCCGCCCCGCGTCGAGGTGGCGGACGCGATCGACCACACCCGGAACGTCCTCACCCAGCCGAACGGTGGCGTCACTCCTGGCGAGAGCTGGCGTGCCGACGGTGTCGCCTGGACCCCGCAGACCACCTTGTTCGCCCTCAGCTCGGCCGCCCGAGGAGACCGCGCAACGGCCGAATCCCTGCTGAGTTGGCTGGACTCCCATCGCACCCGGACCGGCGCGATCCCGGAAAAGGTCAATCGCGACCTCCAACCAGCCGGCGAGGCCCCCCTCGGCTGGACCTCAGCCCTGGTCATCCTCACCGCCGCCGCCCTCGACAAACCCCTCCCGATCCCCGCCGCCTAGCCCACCACCCCCGACTAGGTGACCCCGCCCCCCACTCCCCGCTCCGGCCATCTAGAACCTGGGGGTTCGGACACCTTCCCGGGCCCCCGGACAAGGTGTGCCGTGAACTCACCCCCGACTAGGTGTCCCCACCCCCACCTCCCCACCCCCACTCCCCGCTCTGGCCGTCTAGAGCCCGGGGGTCCGGACACCTTCCCGGGCCCCGGACAAGGTGAGCCCTGACTCCACCCCGAACAGGTATCCCTACCCCAACCCGGGGCCCGCTCGCCAGCGCCCCGCGCCGGTCCGGCGTCTTTGTGCTCCAGCTCGTCAAACCTCCCGCGTGGAAATGGAGGAACGGGGCACAAAGATGGGCCTCGGACCGGTGCAGGTGGGAGGTGGAAAGGGGTGGACGGGGGTTGGGGTGAGGTTGTAGGTTGCGGGCGACTGTGACGCTGGCTGAGGAGGTGGGGCCCATGAACGCTCTGGTGCTTCCCCCTGCCGTCACGGTCGGGCGACTGTAGGTGTCGCCGGGAGTGCCTCGATCAATTGGCACTCCTGAAAGGCAACACCTATGTATGACGTGATCATTGCCGGGTCTGGACCGGCTGGTGCGATGCTCGCCGCGGAACTGCGGCTGCACGAGGTACGGGTTCTCGTGCTGGAGAAGGAAACCGAGCCGCTGTCGTTCGCGCGACTCGTGGGCCTGCATATCCGCAGTCTCGAGTTGATGGCGATGCGCGGGTTGCTGGATCGGATGCGCGAACACGGCCGACCCCGTCCGGCCGGCGGGTTCTTCGCCGCGATCGCCAAACCCGCGCCCGAGGGTCTGGATTCGGCACATGCCTATCTGCTGGGCATTCCGCAGCCGGTGATCGTCCAGCTGCTCGAAGAACATGCGATCGCGCTCGGTGCGCAGGTCCGGCACGGTTGCGCAGTCACCGCTTTCGAGCAGGACGACGACGGGGTGACGGTCGAGCTGGCCGATGGCGAGCAGCTACGGACGCGTTACCTCGTCGGCTGTGACGGCGCCCGCAGTACGGTGCGGAAGTTGCTCGGCGTCGGCTTCCCCGGCGAGCCTTCGCGGAAGTACACGCTGATGGGTGAGATGGAGGTAGGCACCCCGGCCGAGGAGCTCGCGGCCAAGGTGAGCGAGATCCACGAGGTCAACAAGGTCTTCAGCATGAGGACCTTCGGCGATGGGCTCTATCGCGTCGTGGTCCCAGACGCTGGTGGCAGCGAGGAGCCGCCCGTGCTCGACGATTTCCGGCAGCAGCTGCGGATCGTTGCCGGGACCGATTTCGGCGTGCATTCGCCGCGCTGGCTGTCTCGCTTCGGGGACGCGACCCGGCTGGCCGAGCGGTACCGGGTCGGGCGCGTGCTGCTGGCCGGCGACGCAGCCCACATCCACCCGCCCACCGGCGGACAAGGCCTGAACCTGGGCATCCAGGATTCCTTCAACCTCGGCTGGAAGCTGGCCGCACAGATCCGCGGCTGGGCGCCGGAGACGCTGCTAGACACCTACCAAGCCGAGCGCCGCCCGGTCGCCGCAGACGTGCTGGACAACACCCGCGCCCAGATGGAACTGCTCTCCACCGAGCCAGGCCCGCAGTCCGTACGCCGGTTGCTCACCGAGCTGATGGACTTCGACGAGGTGAACCGCCACCTGATCGCGAAGATCACCGCGATCGACATCCGCTACGACTTCGGTGACGGCCCCGGCCTACTCGGCCGCCGCCTCCGGGACCTCGAGCTGAAGCAAGGCACCCTCTACGAGCACCTCCATCACGGCCGCGCCCTGCTGCTCGACCGCACCGAACGTCTGACGGTCGGCGGCTGGTCCGACCGCGTCGACTACCTCGCCGATCCCACCGCAGCCGTGGACGTCCCCTGCCTCCTTCTCCGCCCCGACGGCCACATCGCCTGGATCGGCGACGACCAACAGGACCTCAACACCCACCTCACCCGCTGGTTCGGCATCAGCTGATCGAGGGGGTTGCCAAAGTCCTTGCCGATCCGTAACGTACAACCACATGGTTGTACTTCAGGAAGAGAGCGAGGAATCGCTCAATCAGCTGTTTCGTGCGCTGGCCGACGGCACCCGGCGCGACATCCTGGCGCGGTCGCTCACCGAGACGCCGTCGGTGTCCACCCTGGCCGCGCGGTACGCGATGAGCTTCGCGGCGGTGCAGAAGCACGTCGCCGTGCTCGAACGCGCCGGGCTCATCCAGAAGCGCGCCAGCGGCCGCGAGCAGCTGATCTCGACGAATCACGAGCGGCTGCAGCGGGCGAGCGCCGTACTGGATGCCTATGAATCCATCTGGCGCCAACGAGTGGCGCAACTCGACGACCTGTTCCAAGAAGAAGGGGAATGACGATGCCAGTCACCGATATCACCAAGGATCCCGAGAACCTCACGCTGACCGTCATCGCCGACTTTCCGGTGCCGCAGCAACGGCTCTGGGAAGCCTGGACCGATCCGCGCCAGCTCGAGCGGTTCTGGGGTCCGCCGTTCGCGCCGGCGACCTTCACGCACCACGACTTCACGGTCGGCGGGCGCGCGGAGTACTACCTGACCGGGACCGATGGGGAGAAGTGGAACGGCACCTGGCGGTTCACCGCGATCGATCCCATCGATTCCTTCGAGGCCTACGACGGCGAGGACAACGCCGAGGACGACAACCTGCCGGCCGCGATGAGATTCGCCTTCGAAACCACGGCGGCGGGATCACGACTGGTCGGCATCACCCGATTCGGGAGCCTCGAAGCGATGGAGGAAACCCTTCCTGGCATGGAGGTCGGCATCCGCGCGGCACTCCCCCAGCTCGACGCACTGCTCGCAGAGGACTGATCCTCGCCACCTACAAGCCGGTCTAGCAGATTTCCATCGCGTCGTGGGTGGGGACGGGTGGGCGGGTGGTGCTGGTGGTTGTCGAGTAGAAGAAGGCGGTCGAGGCGATGTCGTCCTGCAGGGGGAGGTAGCGGCCGCCGGAGCGCCAGCCGAGGGCTTGGACATCGACCCGGAGCTTGGTGCGGAAGCGGATCGGGTCGGGGAGGTGGAAGCGGTACATGCCGAAGCGTTGCTGGCTTTGGTACTGGCCGTCGGGCCGGATCACCTGCGGGAGCCCGAGGTACGGCGTACTGAACTCCGTGTAGCCGCCACGGTCCGGGCCGAGGTCGAAGTTCCAGGCGCCGCCGAAGTAGTCCTCGGTGCCGGTGCCGCAGATGGTCGGGAACTCCTCGTCGTCGTCGAGGTAGAACTTGACCTCGCCCTCGCCCCACCACCCGCTGCTGTTCACGCCCCAGGCGAGATAGGTCCCGACGTAGTGGCCAGGCCCCTCGACCCCGTCGAGCAACGTGTGCACGGTTTCGGACGGCAGCGGGTTGCTCCGCCGCCACTGCGCATGCAGGTACGCCGAGCTGTCGGCTACCGTGCCTAGCCAGTAGTCCACCTGGAAGTAGACGATCACGGACTCGTCGTGCGTGTTCTCGATCGTCAGCTGAGCCCGGCAGCGGAACGGCATCTCCCAGTAGCTGTTGAAGCCGCCATTCGGGTTCACCGACACCGGCAGCGAGTTCACCTGCGCGAACCGTCCCCAGCCCGAGCAGAAGAAGTCCCCGACCGGCGCTTCGATCGCAGGTTGGGAGTCGCCGTCCCAGTGGGCGCGCAGAACTAGTCGGCGCCAGTTGTCGCTGTGAGTCGTCAGCCAGATGTGGGTGATCGTCCCCGAGCCGGTGATGTCGGCGAGCGTGACGGTCTCCCTCGCCGCGATCTCGATCGACGGCGAGACCTTCCAGCCGACGCCGAGGTCACGGGCCGCGTGCGCCCCGGTTCCCTCCGTACGACGGCCGCCCTGGCCGCGCTCGCCGGTCGGGTTCTCCGCGCTGATGGAGCGGGTCTCGACGTCGACGACCGCGCTGATTCCGGACAGGTTCCCAAGAGTCATACCCGCGACCCTAGGCGCCACAACCGTCCCCGCGACCGATTGGAAATCGATTTCTCACACTCTGAACACTTCCCCGCACAGCTAGAGCTAGCAGGGGCGGATCTTTGCGTTGAGGCCGGTGAAGGTGAGGCAGGCTCGGGGGCGGGCCTGGGCGGGCTTGGCGCGGAGGATGAGGGGGTAGGCGTCGGCGCCGCGGATCTCGGGTGACTTGTCGGTCTTGGGGGTGCCGACAGCGCCGCCGCGGGCGGTGGCCGCAGTACGGACATCGTCGACGGAGACCGTACTGCGGGCCGCCTTGGTCGCGGCAGCCTTGGCGTCGTCCGCGACCTTGAGGGCGAAGTCGATCTCGGGCGGCTTCGACCAGGTGGTCGCGGTGACCGGGAAGACCAGACCGAACATCAGGGCACCGACCAGGCCGATGATCTGCCGGTTGCGCCGGCCCGCCGAACCCGCCACCACCGCGGCACACCCGAGCGCGAGCAGCAGGGTGATCCCTCGCATCACCCATTGCCGATCCAGCCGGCTGTCGACGGCGAACGCGGCCACGAGCGCGATCACCAGGCAGGCAAGGGCGGCACCGGCGCCCAGCGCGCGGGGAGAGACGGATTTCATGGCGCTGACGATAGAACGCCGCCGTTCGTCGCAGCGAACCGGCCGTTCACCGACAAACCCTCTGGACAGGTTCATCTGCCTTTCACACTGCTGGCAGATTCGGAACCGTCCCACCGCCCCGAGGGATTGGACCACCGATGAGCCACGACGACCTCCCCATTGAAGCCCCCGGATCGTGGAGTCTCTCCCGCCGCCGGGCCCTGCAACTGAGCGGCGGAATCGCCGCCGCCGGCACCATCGCGCCAGCCTCAGCCACCGCCCAGCGCAGTACGGAATCGTCAGCGGGGCAAGCGGTGCTGACGGAAGGCACCAACCTGATGGTGTCGGTGTCGCCGGATGGGCACTGGCTCGCGTTCGACCTGGTGACGGCGATCTGGGTGACACCTTCCGAGGGTGGTACGTCGCGGCGGCTCACCGACGATCTGCAGGACGCCACCCGGCCGCGCTGGTCGCCGGATGGGCAGCGGATCGTCTTCCAGTCCTACCGCGACGGCAACTTCCATCTCTGGTCGATCCATCCGGACGGGACCGGATTGCAACAGCTCACCACCGGTCGCTTCGACCACCGTGAGCCGCACTTCACCCCGGACGGCCGCGCGATCGTGTTCTCGTCAGACCTCGGCGGCAGCGGCAGCTACGGCATCTACCGGCTGACCCTGGACACCGGCGCGATCGTCGCTCTCACCGACGACGCGTCGGAGGAGGCGGAGCCGGCGGTCTCCCCCGACGGCCGGAAGGTGGCTTTCACCGTCGACGCCACCTCGATCGTGGAACTCGATCTCACGACAGGGCAACGCCGGGTCGCGGTCCCTGCCAAGACGGGCAGCACGGTCTACGGGCCGGCGTACTCCGCGACTGGACAACTCGCCTACGTCCGGCTGACTGGACCGGCGTGTGACCTGGTGATCGGCGATCAGGCGGTGACGAGCGGGAAGGACGTCTTCGCGGTGCCGCCGTCGTGGTCATCGACCGGGGACATCTTCTACACTGCCGATGGCCTGGTGATGCGGCATCGCGTCGACGGTACGCAGACCGCAGTACCGTTCAGCGCTGTCGTTCCTGTGACATCCCGGCGACCGCGACCTAAGACGCCCGACCTCGAGTCGGTCAAGCGCCGGCCGGTGCTTGGGATCGCGAGTCCGACCGCGTCGCGCGACGGGCGGTGGCTGGCATTCCGGGCCCTGAACGCCTTGTGGGTGGCGCCTTCCGACGGTCGCAGTACGCCCCGCAAGGTCGTTGCCGACGGCTACTTCAACTCGGATCCGGACTTCTCGCCGGATGGAAAGAAGTTGCTCTACGCAAGCGATCGGAACGGTACGGCGGACCTGTGGCTGCACGATCTGGCCAGCGGCACGGACCAGCTGCTGACTTCGTTGCCTGGGGCACAGACCGCACCACGCTTCTCGCCGGACGGCCGGCAGATCGCCTACCAGGACCAGGACGGGATCGCATGGGTGCTGGACATCGCGGCCGGCCAGGTCCGCCAGGTGTCGCCGACGTTGTTCCAGCCCGGCCGGGTCAGCTGGTCCGCCGACGGCAAGACCCTCGTGCTGTCTGCCGTGAAGCCCTTCTCGAAGCGCTTCCGCGAAGGCACCAGCCAGCTCCTGTACGTCGACGTCGCGACCGCCGCCTTCGAGTACGCCGAACCGATGCCCTTCAGGTCACTCGCCACAAGGGGTGACGACGGCCCGGTGTTCTCCCCCGACGGCAAATGGCTCACCTTCGTCGTCGAGAGCCTGCTGTACGTCGTACCGGTGGACCGGCGCGGAAGGTACACCGGTACGCCGCGTGCCGTGACGTCGGAGGCGACCGATTCGCCTGTGTGGCTTGACGAACGGACCCTGCTCTATCTGCACAACGGCCAGTTGCGGCGGACGGATCTGCACGGCACGCGGCCGCGGACGGTGAAGCTCGAGCTGCACTGGCAGCGGGCTGTCGTGAATCAACACGTCGTCATCCGCGCAGGTGCTCTGTGGGACGGTCGTGCGGAGGAGTTGCGGCGGGACGTCGACATCGTGGTGGACGGATCCAAGATCGCGGCGGTCCGGTCGCCGTGGGGGAACGCGGACATCGACGCGTCCGAGCTGACGGTGATGCCGGGACTGATCGATGCGCACAACCACTGGCATCTGCGCGGCCGGGCCTGGGGTGCGCGGCAGGGGAATCTCTGGTTGTCCTACGGGATCACGAGTACGCGCTCTCCGGGCGATCCCGTCTATCAGATGCAGGAGACGCGGGAAGCGCTCTCGCACGGCTCGCTGGTCGGTCCGCGCTACTTCGCCACCGGTGAGGCGATCGACGGATCCCGGGTCTTCTACAACTTCATGCGGCCGACCCTGTCCTTGCGGCAACTCGGACTCGAACTGGATCGGGTCGAGGGGCTCGCATACGACCTGGTGAAGACGTATGTGCGGTTGCCGATCGAGTACCAGCGCAGGGCGATCGCGGCGGTCCATCGGCTCGGGTTGCAGCTCTCGTCGCATTACCTGTACCCCGCGGAGCATCTCGGGATGGACGGGATGGAGCACACGGGTGCGACGAATCGCCTCGGTTACTCGCACACGGTCAGTCGGCTCGGGCGCGCCTATGCCGATGTCATCACGCTGTTCACCAAGGCTGGTTTGTCCGTGACGCCGACGTTGTTCAACTCGACGATGGCGCATGTGGATGATCCGTCGCTGTTGACGGATCGGCGTACTACGACGCTTTATCCGGCTTGGGAGTACGCCGCTTTGCGGGCGGAGGTCGACACCGCTGCGGGGCCGGCTGGGGTGACGACTCGTGCCTTGCTGCACGGCAATGTGGACATGGTGCTGCGGATTCATCGCGGTGGTGGGTTGGTGATTTCGGGGACCGATTCGCCGCTGGACAACATCGCGGTGTCGCTGCACGCGAACCTGCGATCGATGGTCGCGGGCGGCTTCACGCCGTACGAGGCGTTGACGACGGCAACCCGCAACCCGGCGAGGTGGCTGCATCTGGAGGACAAGCTCGGCGTGGTCCGGGCTGGGGGGCAGGCGGATCTCTCGTTCGTCCGCGGGAACCCACTCGCAGACATCCGCGCCGCGGCTGCCGTCGAACAGGTGATGATCGCCGGAAGGCTGCACACGATCGACCAACTCCTCGAGCCTTACCTGCCCGCTGTGGAGGCGGCGCCGCATGTCGCAGTGGCGAAGGCACCAGCTCCACTGAGCCGGGAGGCGGCGCATGCGCGCGACCCGCAGTACTGGTGGCATGAGCCGGAGTGGCTGCATCGGCTTTGCTGCGAGGGGTAGCCCCCGCCGGATGGCAGAGTTCTGCTCCATGGCTCTCGAGATCGGCACAGCAAGCGCGGCAGAACTGGTGATGCTCGGCGACTGGGCGGCCGCGGAAGGCTGGAACCCGGGGCAGTCGGACACACTCGCCTTCGCCGCAGCGGACCCTTCAGGTTTCCTCGTCGGCAGGCTCGACGGCGAAGCGATCGCGTCGATCTCAGCGGTGCGCTACGGAACGGCGTACGGCTTCATCGGCTTCTACATCGTCCGGCCGGAGTTTCGCGGCCAGGGCTATGGCATGCAGCTCTGGCGGGCGGGGATGGATCGGCTCGCCGGCCGCAACGTCGCTCTGGACGGGGTCTTCGATCAGCAGGCGAACTACCGCAAGTCGGGATTCCGGCACGCGTACAACCACGTTCGTTTTGAAGGCATCCCGGCCGTCTCCCCTGCCGATGTGAAGCTGGTGGACGGTCGTTCGATCCCGTTCGACCAGCTCGCTGCCTACGACCGCCGGTTCTTCCCCGCGGACCGCTCGCCCTTCCTGGCCCTCTGGGTCGGCCTCCCCGAACGCCGCTCCGTCGCCGCCCTCCGCAACGGTCAGCTGGAGGGTTTCGCCGTACGCCGGGAAGCCCGCTCAGGCACCCGGATCGGCCCACTCTTCGCCGCCACGCCCGAGATCGCCCAGGCGCTCATAGCCCACTTGGTCGAACCCAACGAGCGGGTAGCCATCGACCTCCCCGACGCCAACCCCGCAGCCGTCAACCTGGTCGAGCAACTCGGCCTCAAGCCCACCTTCGAATGTGCCCGCATGTACACCGGCCCGACCCCAGAGATCGACCTGGCCGGCATCTACGGCACCGCCAGCCTCGAACTCGGTTGATCAGAACGGGAGCTTGGGCTGGGGCGGGGCGTGGGTAGGGTCGACGCCGTCGAACAGGCTGCTGACGGACTCGCCGTCGTGGATGCGCTGGATGGCGGCGGCGAACAGTTTGGAGACCGAGCTGACCTGGAGTTCGGGGAACCCATCGGGCCGCGGGACGGTGTCGGTGCTGATGACCTCGGTGATCGACGGGTGGGAGCGAAGTCGCTCGACCGCCTTGCCGGCGAACAGCCCGTGAGTGGTCGCCACCGCGGCCTCGGTGCAGCCGAGGTCCTTCAGCCGGTCGAGGAGCTCGATGATCGAACCGCCAGTCGCGATCTCGTCGTCGAGGATGATCGCCCGCTTGCCGGCCACGTCACCGACGATCGCGTCGATCATCACCCGGTCGTCGGCCAGCCGCTGCTTGCTCCCCGCGGCGACCGGCAGCCCGAGCAGCCGCGCGAACTGGGTCGCGGTCTTCGCGTTGCCGAGATCCGGGCTTACCACGACGGTGTTGGTGAGATCGGCCGAGCGGAAGTGATCAGCCAGTACGCCGATCGCGGTCAGGTGGTCGACCGGCACCGAGAAGAACCCGTGCACCTGCGGAGCGTGCAGCGCCATCGTCAGCACCCGGTCGACCCCGGCGGCGACCAGCAGGTCCGCCACGAGCCGCCCGCCGATCGAGATCCGCGAGGCATCCTTCTTGTCGGAACGCGCATAGGCGTAGTGCGGCATCACCGCGGTGATCTGCTCCGCCGAGGCACCCCTCGCCGCATCGATCATCAGCAGCAGCTCCATCAGGTGCTCCTGCGTCGGCGGCACCAGCGGTTGCACGATGTACACATCACGTTGCCGACAGTTCACCTGCAACTGCACCTGGAGACAGTCGTTGCTGAAACGGTGGATCTCCACCGGAGACAGGTCCACACCGAGATCGGCACAGATCCGATCGGCAAGACCGGTATGGGCACTCCCGCTGAACACGACGATCTCTCGCACGGCTCTCCCCGAACGCTCCGACCCGACACCCCGAGCGTACGCGAGCCCACCCCACTACAACGCATCCACCGTCTCAAACCCTCAACCGAGCAGGCGGGCGAGGGACTCTGCGGCGGTTCGGCAGTTGGTGGTGGAGGCGTCCAGGTGGGTTACCAGGCGGAGTTGGGTTCGGCCTACTCCGCTGAGGAGGATGCCTTGGGTTCGGGCGGCTTCGATGATTTCGGGGACGGTTTTGCCGGTGGCGGCGATGTCGGCGACGACGATGTTCGTTTCTACCTGGTCGGGTTTGACGGAGCCGGGGGCGGCGTCGGCGAGGATTTCTGCGATCAGGCGGGCGTTGGCGTGGTCTTCGGCGAGGCGGTGCACATTGTTGCGTACGGCGTACAGGCCTGCGCCGGCCAGTACGCCGGCCTGGCGCCAGCCGGCACCGAGGCGTTTGCGCCAGACGCGGGCCTCTTTGATCAGCTCGGTCGAGCCGACCAGTACCGAGCCGACCGGGGCGCCGAGGCCCTTCGAGAGGCAGACGCTCGCGGCCGCCGCTCTCGATCCGTAGGCGGCGAGAGGTACGCCGGACGCCACCGACGCGTTCCACAGGCGAGCCCCGTCGAGGTGCAGCGGGAGGCCCACCGAGTCGAGCAGATCCGCCAACGCGTCGTACGACGTCTGGATCGTGCCGCCGCCGAAGTTGTGGGTGTTCTCGACCGACACGGCTGCCGTCTGCACGAAGTACGGGCCGAGATCCGGCGCGATCAGCTCGCGGATCTGCTCCAGATCGATCAGTCCGCTGGGCGTGCTCCAGGTCCGCGTGGTGATCCCGCTGACCGCCGCATGCGCACCGAGTTCGGCCCGCGCGATATGCGCCCGCGCCTCACACAGCACCTCGCTACCCGGCGGAACAAGCGCCCGTACGCCGAGGATGTTCGCCAGCGAGCCGGTGACGGTGAACAGACCAGCCTCGTGCCCGAGCAGCCCCGCGACCTCGTCCTCGAGCTCGTGGACGGTCGGATCCTCGTCGTACACGTCATCCCCGACGGGAGCGGTAGTCATCGCGGCGAGCATCCCGGCAGACGGCCGGGTCACCGTATCGGACCGCAGATCGATCAAGCTCACGCCTTTGCGCCCCGCAGTCGTTCGGCGACCAGGAAGGCGAGTTCCAGCGACTGGTGCCGGTTCAGCCGCGGGTCGCAGGCTGTTTCGTAGCGATTGACGAGGTCCTCGGCGACGAGCTCCTCGCCGCCGCCCAGGCACTCGGTGACGTCGTCGCCGGTGAGCTCGATGTGCATTCCGCCGGGCCACGTGCCGACCTGCTCATGGGCGTCGAAGAAGCCCTGCACCTCGTTGATCACGTCGTCGAAGTTGCGCGTCTTGTACCCGTTCGGCGTCTCGTAGGTGTTGCCGTGCATCGGGTCGCAGACCCAGGCGATCGGCGAGCCGTGGTCGCGGACCGCCTCCAGCAGCGGCGGCAGCCCGTCGCGGATCTTGCCCGCGCCCATCCGGGTGATGAACGTCAGCCGGCCCTCGATCCCCTTCGGGTTCAGCTTGTCGATCAGCGCGCGGATGTACTCCGGGGTCGTGGTCGGCCCGATCTTCACGCCGAGCGGATTCGACAACGAGGCCAGGAACTCGACATGTGCCCCGTCCAGCTGCCGGGTCCGCTCCCCCACCCACAGCAGGTGGCCGGATACGTCGTACGGCTGCTCGGTCCGCGAGTCGATCCGGGTCAGCGCGTGTTCGTACTCCAGGATCAGCGCCTCGTGCGAGGCGTAGAAGTCGACCGTCTTGAACTCGTCCGCGGTCGCCCCGCAGGCCCGCATGAAGGCCAGTGCCCGCTCGATCTCCGAGGCCAGCTGCTCGTAGCGGCGCCCGACCGGCGAGGACTTCACGAAGTCGGTGTTCCAGGCGTGCACCTGGTGCAGGTCGGCGTACCCACCGGTGGTGAACGCGCGCGTCAGGTTCAGCGTCGCGGCCGCCGCGTTGTAGACGCCACGCAGCCGTTCCGGGTCCGGGATCCGCGACTTCTCGGTGAACTCGAGCCCGTTGACCGCGTCACCCCGGTACGACGGCAGCGTGACGCCGTCCCGAGTCTCGTCGCCGCTGCTCCGCGGCTTCGCGTACTGCCCAGCGATCCGCCCGACCTTCACGACCGGCACGCTCGCCGCGTACTGCAGCACGACCGACATCTGCAGCAGCACCCGGAGCTTGGCCCGGATGTTCTCCGCGGTCACCCCGTCGAAGGTCTCGGCGCAATCGCCACCCTGGAGCAGGAACGCCTCGCCCCGTGCGACGGCGCCGATCTTGGTGGTCAGGTCGTCGCACTCACCGGCGAACACCAGCGGCGGCAACCGCCGGAGCTGGGAGATCACATCCTCGAGCACGGCCGCGTCCGGCCACTCCGGCTGCTGCAGCGGCTTGAGCGCCCGCAGCTCCTCCAGACTCGGAACTCCAGGCACCAGACCAGAACTCAACGTCGCGAATTGCATACCCGAACCATATTCCAGCCCCCCGAACGGCCGCCCAGCCGTCTCACCCGAGCGAGCTGGGGTCTGCGGGGACGTCCACAGCGTGCTCACGGAGTACGGAGAGAGGGATCGTCTCGAGGGCGCGCGCGTGGGTGGACGCCAGTACTACGGGCGCCGGGGCACCCGCGTGGTACGACTGGAGCCAGCGGACCGCGACGACGCACCAGCGGTCGCCGGGGTTCAGACCGGGGAAACTCAGCTCGGGGCGAGGCGTGGAGAGGTCGTTGCCGACGGACTTCTGGTGGGCCAGGAACTCGGTCGTCACCACCGCGCAGACCGTGTGGCTGCCGATGTCCTCCGGCCCGGTGCTGCAACAGCCGTCGCGGAAGAACCCGGTGAGCGGATCGGTCCCGCATTCCTCGAGTGCCCCGCCGAGCACGTTCAGCTCGCTCTCCATCGGAGGATTCAGGAGGCCTTCGTGTCGTCGATCCGCGGCTTCACATGGTTCTCCACGATCTCGCCGGCCTTGAGCAGCTCCTTGGCCTTCTCGGCGTACATGTCGACGTACTCCTGGCCGGACAGCTCCATCAGCGCGTACATGATCTCGTCGGTGACGGACCGCAGGACGAACCGGTCTCTTTCCATCCCCTCGTACCGGGAGAAGTCCAGCGGTTTGCCGATCGCGACGCCAGGGCGGATCAGACGCGGCAGCCGGCGACCCGGCTCGCGGACCAGCCACTGCGGCCAGACGGTGCCGGGTGGGTTCATCTTCTCGGTGTCGATCATCGCGACCGGGATCACTGGCACGCCGGCCACGATCGCCATCCGGGCGACGCCGGTCTTGCCCTTGTACAGCCGGCCGTCGGGCGACCGGGTGCCTTCGGGATAGATGCCGAACAGCTCACCTTTGGCCAGGATCTCCAGGCCGGTGTTCAGCGCCGCGAGCGAGGCGCGGCCGCCGGAACGGTCGATCGGGATCTGGCCGACGGACCGGAAGAAGGTCGCCATCAGGCGGCCCTTGAGGCCGGGCGCGGTGAAGTACTCCGACTTGGCCGGGAACACGATCTGCCGTGGTACCGCCACCGGCAGGAACACCGAATCCATGAAGGCCAGGTGATTGCTGACCAGCAGCGCCGGACCGGTCGCCGGCACGTTCTCCAGCCCCGAAACCCTGGGACGGAAGAGCAGCTTCGCAATCGGTGCGACGAAGAATCGTCGCAGGAACATGTACAGCATCGCCTTCACCTCCGTCCGTCGGCGGATACCTTACGTTCCACCTTCCTCCTCTAGCAACGTAACCGCCAGGAATAGCCGTGTTGCGGTCTGTGTTGTCACCGAGTTGCAGACTGGGTGCGAGATCGGTCACGAGACCCGAACGACACCCGAGCCGGACTGGGCGAGGCGCCTCCTGGCTGCGACCATAGCGTCTCGGGTATTACGCATTTCGTCGAGGAGCAGCCGTGCCAGTGCAAGCCCATGCGGAGGAGTTCCGCAGCCCCGGATCGGGCGTCAACGCCGCGTCCGGGGTTCTGCTGAGCCACGGTTTCACCGGCTCGCCCCGCTCGATGCGCCCGTTCGCGGAGCACCTGGCCACCGAGGGCTTCGGCGTCGCCGTACCCCGGCTGCCCGGCCACGGCACCGACTGGCGGGAGATGAACACCACCCGCTGGCAGGACTGGTACGCCGTACTCGACAACGAACTCGAACGCCTCCGCAAGGAGCACGACCGCGTCTTCGTGGCCGGCCTGTCGATGGGCGGCTGTCTCGTACTACGGCTCGCCGAGCAGCACGGCGCCGACATCTCCGGCGTGATCCTGGTGAACCCGTCGGTCCGCACCGATGACAAGCGTCTCGTGCTGCTCCCCGTGCTGCAGGCGCTCGTCCCGTCCTTCCCGGGGATCTCGAACGACATCAAGAAGCCCGGGGTCGACGAGGGCGCGTACGACCGGATGCCGCTGAAGGCACTGCACTCCCTGTCGAAGCTGTGGCAGGTCACCCGGGAAGATCTGGCCAAAGTCACTCAGCCGGTGCTGCTGTTCCGCAGTACTGTCGATCATGTGGTGGAGCCGAGTTCGGGCCTGGCGATCCTCGGGGCGATCTCGTCCCGCGACGTCACCGAGGTCCTGCTCGAGGACAGCTACCACGTGGCCACCCTGGACAACGACGCACCAAGGATCTTCGCGGATTCGACCACCTTCATCGAACGGCTGAGCATTGATGCGTGACAACGGCCTGACCGCCTCGGCGTACACGTCGATGGGCGGCATCGACCCCCTCGTCGCCGAACCGGTACTCGCCGCCCTCGCCGAGGCCGGCATCGCCGCGTACGCCGTTGCGCCTGGCGAGGGCAACGCCTCCCCGAGCGCGGCAACCAGCGAGCCCACTACCGAGTCCGACGGCGAGACGGCTTCGGCCGAAGCCGACGTACCGAAGAAGGCCGACGTGGACGCGCCGGAGAAGAAGGCCGAGCCCGCCGAGAAGGTCGCTGCCGGGTTCGACGAGATCTTCGTGGCTGCCGACTCCACCGAGCAGGCGCGCGGGGTGATCGACCGGAGTGCCGAGGACGCCGAGTGGAAGTCGCTGGTCGAGCAGTTCAACGCTCCCTCGGCGCCGGGACACTCGACGACGCCGGTGCCGCGCTGGCCGGTCAGCGAAGACGTGGACGAGAACTCGTACGAACCGCTGATCGACGTACCGGCCGGCTTGATCGTCGGGGACACCGACGAGGATCCGCCGGAAGAACCGCCGGCCCGGCGTACGGACGACCCGCACGACCACTTCGTGCCGCCGGAGCCGCCGCGCGGACCGCGGCTGGACTGGATCAGCCGGGCCGCCTGGCTCGGGCTGTTCGGCGGACCGGCGCTGCTGATCCTGGCCGCGCTGTTCGACTTCGGCACCGGCCGGATCACCACGATCGCGGTGGTCGGCTTCATCGCCGGCTTCCTCACCCTGGTGATCAGGATGAAGGATCGCCTGCCTCCGGAGGACACCCCGGACGACGGCGCGGTCGTTTAGCCACTAGAGTGCCGATCGTCGGACAATCCGACGACCGCTCTGCAGAGGAGGCAGCCCCGTGCAGGTCACCGAGACCGTCGAGATCACCGGCCACCTGATGGACACCGGTTTGCTGTCCCGCGTCCTGGACGACATCCGCGGGTACGGCGGTGAGTACACGCTGGACAAGTTCGACCTGGGCTACGACAAGGACGACCCGTCGACGGTCCGGATGACGGTCGGCGCCGAGGACGACGAGGCGCTGCAGCGGCTGCTGATGCGGATCCAGACCAAGGGCGCGAACCTGGTCAACCCGGGTACGCCGGAGATCTCCGAGGTGGTCCAGGACGGCGTCTTCCCGGACGGGTTCTACTCGACCACCAACCTGCCGACGAGTGTCCGGCTGAACGGGTACTGGGTGCAGGTGCGGAACCCGGAGATGGACTGCGGGCTGCTGATCGAGGGTGACGCGGTCCGGACCATCCCGATGTCCGAGGTGAAGGCCGGGATGCGGATCATCTCCAGCGCCCAGGGCGTGCGGGTGACCCCGCCGATCGTCGCGCACGACGAGGAGTCGTTCGGCTTCATGGAGTCGGACGTGTCCAGCGAGAAGCCGCAGCGGGTGCTGGTGAAGCAGGTCGCCGACGGGATGCGCGAGGCGAAGGCGAACGGGCAGAAGGTGCTCTGGGTCGGCGGCCCGGGCATCGTGCACACCGGCGCCGCTCCGGCCATGGTCGCGATCGTCGAGGCCGGATTCGTCGATGTCCTGTTCGCCGGGAACGCGCTGGCGACGCACGACATCGAGTCCTCGCTGTACGGCACGTCGCTGGGCGTCGATCTCGCCCGCGGCCGCGGTGTCGAGCACGGTCACGAGCACCACATCCGGGCGATCAACACGATCCGCAAGGCAGGCTCGATCGCCGACGCGGTCAAGCAGGGCGTGCTGACCTCCGGCGTGATGCACGCGATGGTGAAGAACGGCAAGAGCTTCGTCCTGGTCGGCTCGGTCCGCGACGACGGGCCGCTGCCGGACGTCTACACCGACGTGCTCGAAGGCCAGCGGGCGATGCGCGCCGAACTCACCGACGTCGGCTACTGCCTGATGGCGGCCACCATGCTCCACTCGGTTGCCACCGGCAACATCCTGCCGGCCTCCATCCCGCTCACCTGCGTCGACATCAACCCGGCCACGGTGACCAAACTCGCCGACCGCGGCTCGTCCCAGGCCCGCGGCATCGTCACCGACGTCGGCCTCTTCGTCGAGCACCTCGCCCGCGAACTCGACCCGACGTACACGGGCCAGGAGTAGCCGGTACGCCGTACGCCGGGGTGAACTTGTCGGTGGCTTGGTCCATGGTGGATGTATGGCACTGAGAACGAAGGCAGACTGGTTCGGCGTTGCGCTCAACTCGCCGGATCCGCAGAAGCTGGGCCGGTTCTACCAGCGGCTCCTCGGCTGGCAGCTGTACGCCGACGAGCCCAACTGGGTGACCTTGGCTCCTTCCAAGAAGGCTGGGTACAACCTGGCCTTCCAGAAGGAGGAGCTCTACGAGAGACCGGTGTGGCCGGCCGTCGAGGGCAAGCAGCAGATGC
Organism: Kribbella sp. NPDC006257; assembly: GCF_040613535.1. Classification (NCBI taxonomy): domain Bacteria; kingdom Bacillati; phylum Actinomycetota; class Actinomycetes; order Propionibacteriales; family Kribbellaceae; genus Kribbella; species Kribbella sp. NPDC006257. The sequence continues at coordinate 13,409 of NZ_JBEXSJ010000050.1, read as the reverse complement.
AGATCCATCTCGACATCGCGGTGGACGATCTGACCGAGTCGGTGGCGCATGCGCTCGAGGCCGGCGCCGAGCTGCCCGATTTCCAGCCGCAGGACGACGTCCGGGTGATGCTCGATCCGGACGGGCATCCCTTCTGTCTGTACCTGGACAGCGACGACGACGATTAGGTGGCCTGGGTTACGGCGGGGGTGCTGCCGGGCAGGGCAGGATGTCGGGCATGACCGAACTGGTGCACCTGGCCGTGGCCGACGGCGTCGCGACGATCACGCTCGACTCGCCGCACAACAAGAACGCGCTCTCCCAGCAGCTGACGAGTGAGTTGCTGGCGCACCTGGAGACGGCCGGCGCCGACGAGGCGGTCCGGGTCGTTGTGCTGCGGTCTGCCCTGGACGTGTTCTGCTCGGGCGCCGACATGTCGGAGGCGACGTCGGTCGGGATGGGCGTCGGTGCGCAGCGAATGGTCGACGTCCAGCGGGCGATCGTCGCGTTGCCGAAGCCGGTGGTGGCGCGGGTCGCCGGCCCGGTCCGCGCCGGTGGGATCGGGATCGTGGCCGCCGCCGATATCAGTCTGGCCGCCGACAGTACGACGTACGCGCTGACCGAGGTGCGCCTCGGACTCGCCGCCGCCACCATCTCGCTGACGGTCCTCCCCCGCCTCACCGACCGCGCCGCCGCCCTCACCTTCCTGACCGGCACCACCTTCGACGGAACCGAAGCAGCTCGCCTCGGTCTGGTCACCCAGGCAGTCCCCGCCGAAGAACTCGACGCCACCTTGGACGAGGTCCTGAAGTCACTCCTCAAGGGCGCCCCCCAGGGCCTCCGCGAAACCAAGAAGCTCCTCAACCGGGAGCTCCTCGCCGACATCGACGCCCGAGGCACCGACCTCGCCGAACTCTCAGCCTCCCTCTTCGGCTCCCCCGCCGCCCAGGAAGCCATGCTCGCCTTCCTCAACCGCAAGAAGAAGTAGTTTTCCCAGCACACACAGGGTTTATTCAGTTGCGGACCGCAGCCACGCATAGTGGAGTGTGCGGCATGACGATCACCGCAGCGATGCGTACGACGTTCCGTGAGCAAGGGTTTCTGGTCGTTCCTGGGGTGCTCGACGCGGGGCAGATCGCGCGCGGGCGGGAGTTGGTTGCGGCTGAGTTGGACAAGGAGCCGCCGGCGCCGGGGCATGTCGGGTTTCATTTCGCCTGGCCTCGGTTCGAGGGCGGCGTCGAGCATCCGTTGCTCGACTTCTACCGGGAGACTGTGGCGGGGCTGGCGGCCGAGTTGGTCAAGCCTGAGTTGGGTGTCGACGAGCCCGACTTCGCGCAGATCGCGACGACCATTCCCTCGTGGTCGCATCGACCGGGTGGTCCGCATGTGGATGGTCTGAACCCGCTCGGCCCGGACGGTACGCCGTACACGTTCTCCGTGCTCGCCGGTGTCTGGCTGACCGATCAGCTGGAGGAGTATCAGGGCAACCTGCACGTCTGGCCGGGCACGCATCGCCGGTTCGGGGAGTATCTCGCGGAACACGGCTCCGACGCCCTGGCCGCACTGGCGGAGAACCCGGACGCGCCGTACCCGAAGATCGAGCTCGGTGAGCAGATCCAGACCTTCGGATCGGCCGGGAGCGTGCTGTTCGCGCACTACCTGCTGGGCCACAACATCGGCGGGAACACCGGGCCGGAGCGGCGCGAGACGATCTACTACCGGCTCCAGGCCCACGGACACCGCGATCGGTGGCGCGAGGTGGTCAGCGATCCGTTGAGTGAGTTCCGGGCAGACTGAGCTCGATCAGCATCGGCAGGTGGTCCGAGCCCGCGGCCAGGTCGGCGCGGGTGACGCCGTCGATCGAGTCGAGCGGGACGATGCGGCCGGACAGCTCCGGGGAGAGCAGGGCACCGTCGATGCGTTTGACCGGGTTGTCGGAGTGGAAGGTCGGGCCGGCGTCGACACCGAGGTCGGTCAGGCCTTCCGCTGCGAGCCGGTCCCAGACCGGTCCACCCGGTTCTTCGTTGAGGTCGCCGACGAGCAAATAGGGCAGGCCGAACGACTTGCACCCACGCAGTACCTGCTCCAACTCGCGCTGCCGACCGCGGATGTTCAAGCCGAGATGGCAGACGATCAGCGCAACTTCCACGTCGCCGAGCTTGATCCGCCCGCCGACCGCGCCGCCCGGCAACTGCGTCGCGATGAACCGCAGCCGCCTGCGCCAGAACGGCCGCCAGACCCGCCAGCGGGACGAGCCGGAAAAGTCGATGCCATCAGCAACCAGTACGGCGTTGCGCACCGAGGCCGCGACATACTGCAGGCCGAAGCTCGCCGCCATCGCCTTGCGCTTGCGGCGCGTCCCCCACCACGTCGGCGCTTCCTGGATCAACGCCACATCAGGCTTGCACGCGTGCACCACCCGGGCCAGCGCCTCGCGATCATCCCCCCACCGGTGCACGTTGTACGACAGCACCCGCAGACTCATGCCTCGGGCTCACCGTGTAGCTCGGCGGGCTGCTTCGTGACCTCGGATTCCGCCGTACGCATGCCCGTACGCCGGCCGACCGACTTCCGCGCCGCCCGTTCGAGCCGGGCAGAACGTCCGCTGCGGGCAGCCGTCTTGGCCGTCACCGCGGTCGTCTTCACCCGCACCCGGCGCAACCAGGTCGCCTCTTCGCGTGCCAGGTCCGCCGCGCCGACCATGCCGGCCTCCGGACCGAGCACCGCCCGAACGATCCGCGCCTCCGGCCGGAACCCACGACCGGTCAGCGTCCGCTTGAACGCCTCCCGCGCCGGCGCCAGCAACAGCTCGCCCGCATCCGAAACGCCACCGCCGATCACGAACGTGCCCGGGTCCAGCGCAGCGGCGAGGTTCGCCAGCCCGATGCCCAGCCAGCGGCCGACGTCCTCAAGCAGCTCGACCGCGACCGGATCGCCGTCCTTGGCCAGCTCGGTCACCATCGGACCGTTGATCTTGCGCGGATCACCCTCGGCCGCACGCAACAGGTTGTGCGCGACCGGAGAACCGGAGAGCGCGAGCTCACGAGCCTCACGGGTCAACGCGTTCCCGGAGGCGTACTGCTCCCAGCAGCCACGGTTGCCGCACTCACACCGATGACCGCCCGGCACCACCTGCATGTGCCCGAACTCGCCCGCGATCCCGAACTTCCCGCGCTGCAGCGCACCGTCGTTGAGAATCGCGCCACCGATCCCGGTGCCCAGCGTCACGCAGACCAGGTGGCTCTCACCCTGACCGCCACCGAACCGCCACTCCGACCAGGCGGCCGCGTTCGCGTCGTTCTCCACGACCACCGGCAACCCGAGCCGGCGCTCGACGGCATCCCGCAGCGGCTCGTGCCGCCAGGCGAGGTGCGGAGCGAAGAGCACCGACGAACGGGTCCCGTCGACGAACCCGGCCGCGCCGATCCCGACCGCGATCACGTCGTGCCGCGACTCGAGGTCGTGCACGATCTCCGCGATCGCGTCCTCGGTCTCCCGCGGATCCTTCGTCGGGGTGTCCCGGCGCAGCCGGTCCAGGATGTTGCCCTCCGGATCGACCACCCCGGCGGCCACCTTGGTGCCACCGATGTCGATCCCGATCGTCAACGCCTGCGTCAGAGCCATCGCACGACCCTCCTGATGAAACCCCCTACTTCCAGCGAACCACCCCTGAACAAGTCCTTCACCGCTTGTCCTCCAGCGCCGGAGCCGGCCGGCGGGCCAGGTCGGCGGCACCGATGATGCCCGCGTCGTTGCCCAGTTCGGCCAGTCCGAAGACCGGATGCGGCCGGTTCGCCTTCGCCGGCAGGTTCTTCTCGAACGCCACCGTCGCCGACTTCAGCAACAGATCTCCAGCGGCACTCACCCCACCACCGACGACGATCATCGACGGGTCGAACAGCGTCGCGATACTCGCCAGCGCCTCCCCCAGCCAGCGCCCGAGATCGTCGAACAGCTCCACCGCGCAGGGATCCCCACCGGCAGCGGCCTTCGTGATCATCGGTCCGGTCAGCTGTGCCGGGTCGGTGATCCCGCAAACGCTCAGCATCTGCGCCGCAGCCAGCGAACCAGACTCGGCCTGCGCCCGCCCCTCGCGGACCAGCGCACTCCCCGACGCGTACTGCTCGATGCATCCGCGAGCTCCACAGCCACACCGATGCCCACCCGGTACGACGCGCATGTGCCCGAGCTCCGCCGCCACACCGTTCGCCCCGCGCAGCAGCTCGCCACCGATCACGACGCCGCCACCGATCCCGGTCCCGACCGTGATGCAGACCATGTGCTCCACGTGCCGCGCCGCACCGAAGGCGAACTCACCCCAGGCCGCCGCGTTCGCGTCGTTCTCCACGACCACCGGAACCTTGAGTACGTCGGACACCCGCGTCCCGAGCGGCTCGTCGCGCCAGGCGAGGTTCGGCGCGAACAGCACCGTCGACCGGTCCGAGGAGACGAACCCGGCGGCGCCGATGCCGACCGCCTCCACCTCGTGGTCGGCGATCAGTTCCGCGGCCGCGTCGCAGATCGCCGCGGCGGTGGCGTCCACCGAGTTCGCCGGGGTGTCGCGATGGGTCCGGGTGCCGATCTTGCCGTCGGTGCCGACCACTCCCGCCGCGATCTTCGTGCCGCCGACGTCAATGCCGATCGTCAGTCCCATGGTTCGGGGTCCTCACTCACATCGATCCGGTCCACGCGGGACCGAGCTGGTTCCGGTTCCTGCGACCCCGCAGTACGCGACTCTGCGTCCGCCCGGGCTTGCCGCGCAGCCTCCGCGGCGGCTTCCAGCAACGACCGCAGCGAGCCGAGCACTCCGGCGGCCGCGGTCGAGAGCTGCTCGATCGTCTCCGGGCTGGTGGTGCGCACCTTGGAAATCAACTGGCACACGGGACACCACTGGCACTCCGGCCCACCACGCTGCGCAGAACTGTGCTCGTGCGGTTCTTCATCAGCCGGTACGCCGTACGCGGGCTCCTCGTCGCTCGCCGCACTGTGCTGGTGTTTCGCCTCCGATGTCGCCTGCTGCAGCACCGCGAACAGCTTCGCGGCCTCCTCGGCCACCGATCCGACCGGCTCCTTGCTCACCTGGTGCCCTCCGTGATCGCGGCCGGCTCGGGCTCAGCGTCGTACTGCTCGCGAATCCCCTGGGCCAGCTCTTGCGCCGTAGTACCGGCGAGTGGTTCGCGTGGTGCGAAGCGCACCTGCAGGCGTCCGTTGTCGAGGCGCGCTCCGGCGACCACCGCGCGCGCCAGCGCGGCCGGCAGCGGCAGCACGCGGCGGTACGAACCGACCGTGATGATCAGGTCGTCGGCGTGCCGGGCCAGCTCCAGGTCACTGGCCGATGCCAACGGCAACGGCATGGTCAGCGTGTAGGTGCGCCCGTCGGTGTCGATGTGGCGATCGACCCAGAGGGAAGTCTCGTCGGTGGCCCGCGTGAACGGGTCGTCGCCGCCGTACATCTCGACAGCGAACGCCGCGAGCTCCTCGACACCGACCGGCTCACACGCGCGGTACGGCGATTCCCAGATCGGCAGCGGCCGGAAGGAGTCGGCGACGTCTTCGAGGATTCCGCGCTGGGCGGCGACCCACTGGCGACGCCAGTTGTCGGCACCGGCGGCCGGGAAGACGCGGTTCGCGATCACACCGTCGACGCGGTAGCCGTACAGCGAAAGGGTGGTGAGCGAGCGGCGGGCCTCGGCGACGACGACGGCCTCGGGCGTCAGCACGAGCCGCACCGAAGCATCAGGACCGGCGAGCAACGCACGGATGTCGGCGAGGTCGCGGTGCAGCCTGCGCAGCGCGTCGAAGACGGTGTCGTCCGGCATCGGGATCCCGGCCGCCTTGCCGAGCAGCGGCCGCAGGGTACGGGTCACCTTGCGCTCGACGTTGAGGATGCGGTCCATGTACCAGTTGAGGGCTTCCGGCAGCGCGAGCAGGCGCAGCGTCTCGGCGGTCGGCGCGCAGTCGACCACGATGACGTCCCAGCGGCCGGAGCGGACGTGGTCGCGCACCTCGAGCAGCGCGAGCACCTCCTCGGCGCCGGACAGCACAGTCAGCTCCTCGGCCTCGATCGGGTCGACGCCGACGGTGTGCAGGACCGAGCGCAGGTACGACTGGATGTCACCCCAGGCCCGCTCGAACCGGCGCTGTGCATCGATCTGCTGGACGAACAGCAGGTCGTCGATCTCGGTCGGCTCCGGGCCCACTTCGCTGTCGAACGCGTCGCTCAGCGAGTGCGCGGCATCGGTCGACAAGACCAGCGTGCGGAGTCCGCGCAGTGCGGCGAGTGTGGCCGTGCCGGCCGCGGACGTGGTCTTGCCCACGCCGCCTTTCCCTGTGTACAGCAGTACCCGAGTCACCGGTATCAGGACTCGACGCGCTTCTTGAGCCCCTTCAGGGCCGTGTCGATGATGACCTTCTCCGCCTTACGTTTGAGCATTCCGATCATCGGGATCGCCACGTCGACCGCGAGCCGGTACGTCACCTCGGTCCCGTCGGCGCCGAGATCCCGTAGTACGTAGGCGCCGTCCATCCCCTTGACCATCTTGGCCTGCACCAGCGTCCAGGTCACCTCGTTGCGGGACCAGACGTAGTCCAGCGTGTACTCGTCGGAGATCGCCCCGGCGTCCACCTTGAACCTGACCTGCTTGGGCCGTCCCGCCTCGTCGGTGGAGAGCACCTGCGTCTCGCGCATCGAGTCCGCCCACTCCGGGTACGCCTCGAAGTCCGCGATCACCGCCATGATCGCCTTCGGAGTCGCGTTCACGACGATGGTCGAGGTGGTCTGCTCTGCCATCGATTCACCTCTTCGCTGCCGGGACGTGTTCTGCCAGGACGGTTGGGGGTCCGCTTCCGGCGCCCCGATGCCCACACCGGAGACTATCGCGGGTTCCGAGCCCGTACGGCGTTCGCCTGCGGCGCGGCCCGACTCGACCTCGTCCTTGAACCGCCAGATCCGGTTCCGGTACCGCGCGACGTACTGCTCCTTGAGCGTGTTGAGCTTTCGGGTGCTCGTGTGTCTCACGGGGTCGACCCGGAGGTACCAGTGCACGACGACTCCGTCCCGAACCGGCTCCAGCCACCACTCCGCAGTACCGATGGCCGCGCCTGTCACCGCCCAGCGCACGCCCTCCAGGCCGCGCCGCTCCGCCGGGGTCAAGGTGAGCTCCGGCCACCACTCGCGCCAGAGGGTGTCCGCACCCAGCCGCTCCGCGACGTAGGCTGGATCAGCAACGACCAAGTCGTCGCAACTGATGTCGAGCGATGGCATACGTTTCCTAGTTCCCTGGGTCACATCTGTCTGGCTACTACCGGGTAGGTGACTGTAGCGTGCGCCGGAGTCGACAAATCGTGACCGACTGAGGAGACGCGGATGCGTGAGTACACCGTTCCAGCAGTGATCGAGCCCCCGACGACCGGTGGCCTGAGCGATCCCGTCTGGGCGAACGCCTCCTCCCATCCTGACACCGCCGTCTTCAGCCGCCGGGTCGGGGACGGGTGGCTGGACATCTCGGCCGCCGAGTTCGCCCGGCAGGTGAGCGCGGTGGCCAAGGGCCTGATCGCAGCCGGCGTCAAGCACGGCGACCGGGTCGCACTGCTGTCGGCCACCCGCTACGAGTGGACTCTGATCGACTACGCGATCTGGAGCGTCGGCGCGGCGACCGTGCCGATCTACGAGACCTCCTCGGCGTCCCAGATCCAGTGGATCCTGACCGACTCCGAGGCTGTTGTCGCAGTGGTCGAGAACGCGGCCCACGGCGCGGTGGTGGAATCGGCTCGTGCGGAGGCCCCTTCGCTGCAGGAGGTCTGGCAGATCGAGTCGGGCGCTGTTGACGAACTCACGGTGCTCGGACAGGACATTTCCGACGCGGAGCTCGACAAGCGGCGTACGGCGGTCGTGCCCTCGGACCTGGCGACGTTGATCTACACGTCGGGGACCACCGGGCGGCCGAAGGGCTGCATGATCACCCACTCGAACTTCATGGACGAGCTGGGTACTGCGGTGAAGATCCTCGATGGGTTGTTCGCCGAGGGTGCTTCGACGTTGCTGTTCCTGCCTCTGGCGCATGTGTTCGCGCGGATCATCCAGGTCGGCTGCGTGATGATGCGGGTCAAGCTCGGGCACACGGCTGACGTGAAGAACCTGGTGCCGGATCTCGGGTCGTTCAAGCCGACGTTCATCCTGAGCGTGCCGCGGGTGTTCGAGAAGGTCTACAACACGGCCAGCCAGTCGGCTCACGCTTCGGGCAAGGGCAAGATCTTCGACGCTGCTGCTGAGACCGCTATCGCCTACTCCTCTTCTAGTAGCCCGGGCTTCGGTCTGCGCGCCAAGCACGCTCTCTTCGACCGGCTGGTGTACTCCAAGCTTCGCGCTGTGCTGGGCGGCAACGTGGCTTACGCGGTCTCCGGTGGCGCCCCGCTCGGGGATCGCCTCGGGCACTTCTTCCGCGGCGTCGGCGTACCGGTCCTCGAAGGCTACGGTCTGACTGAAACCACCGCCGCACTCGCAGTGAACCTCCCGGACGACATCCGCATCGGCACCGTCGGCCGCCCACTGCCCGGCGTCTCCGTCGGCGTCGACACGGACGGCGAACTCTGTTTCAAGGGCGGCCAGGTGATGCTCGGCTACTGGAAGAACGACGAGGCCACCGCGGCCGCGATCGACGCCGACGGCTGGTTCCACACCGGCGACCTCGGCGAATTCGACGCCGACGGCTTCATCCGCATCACCGGCCGCAAAAAGGAAATCCTCGTCACCGCCGGCGGCAAGAACGTCGCCCCCGCCGTTCTCGAGGACCGCATCCGCCTGCACCCGCTGGTCTCCCAGTGCATGGTGGTCGGCGACGGCAAACCCTTCATCGCCGCCCTCGTCACCATCGACCCGGAAACCATCGTCGCCTGGGCCAAGAGCCACGACAAGCCCACCGACGTCCCCTCCCTGGTCGACGACAAGGACCTGATCGCCGAGATCCAGAAAGCCGTCGACGACGCCAACAACGCCGTCTCCAAGGCCGAAGGCATCAAAAAGTTCACCATCCTCCCCACCGACTGGACCCAAGAGTCCGGCGAGCTCTCGCTGAAACTCTCCCTACGCCGCCACATAGTCATGGAAAAACACCAAACGGACGTTGAAGCCCTCTACACCAAGTAAGGGCCATCCAAGCGGGACTCCAAGACCTCAAAGGCAACACTAAAAAGATCTTCAAAGACAAACAGCGAAAAATAAAGAAAAGAGAATATAGAGGGCCGAGTGCCTGGTTAAGTCCGGCGCGTAGGTGCCAGTCGCCGATAGGTTGCTGACCGGACGATCGAAGTCCTTCATCAGTACATGGAGTGCGCGTTGCCGCCGACAGCTGGGGCGAGCATGGCGTATCGCTCGGATCAATTGCTCAGCGACTGGTCCATCAGAGACCTGCCTTAGCCGCGGCAGCGGAGCCTTCGTGTACGTCCAGCTCAGTCACTGTGAACTTGCTGTTGTCAACCACCACCCGTCCTCTAGAAGTCGGGTGTATTGCTTCAGTGGCGACTGACAGGTCAATCGTACTTGTCTAGGCCCTGGTCGGTGGAGTGGAAGCCATGGCTCGAGGTCGGATAACACCGGTCGAGGTGTTCAGCGTCAGCATTTACCGTTGTCGCGAGCGTTCTTGAAGATGGTTCCCCACTCGCCGTCGAGGACCGCGCCCCTATTGACGTCAGTAGTCGATATGTAGCCGGCACGGAGTAGCCCGCCGTTGAGGCGGCCGCGGACGCAGGCAGGGACGTTCTCGTAGGAGAGGGCGTCGGCATGCTTGCCGGTGCGGGCCTCGTCGGCCCGCCGCGATTCGATCAGGTACTCAATGTAGACCCAGGTCCACATAGATTGATCTGGGTTCGCCTGCCCGTTCTCCTGCACGTAGGCCCAGACGGCTTTGGGTCCGTAGAGGATGACCAGCTTGCTGCCTTTGTGTCCATCTTCGGGACAGGCGCCGATCGCTGGGACAGGCATACCCCCGTAAGACAGAGCCTTGTCGCCGATCATCGTGCCGCCGGTAATGCAGTCCCGGGTTTCGGTGACCGCGATGGTCTTCGGTTCCTTCTCGTACGATCGAGGGCTCTTGAGCGACTTGGCCATGATCTTGACCATGGTCTCGAGGTAGTTCCCGGCATCTCCCTCGCTCTTGATTGCCGGGAAGTGGTCGGGAAGGCTGCGGGCTACCGGGCTAGCCGGCGGTTTGGTCGAATTGTCAGCGGACGGTAGGGAGGGTGCGGAGTTGCCGCAGGCGGCAAGCCCAGCCGACACAACGGCTGCAAGGACCAGACGACGGATGCGCATGTAATTTCTCCCCCGATGAGCACGATGAGCACCCAACCAACAGGCCCTCGCGCCTCTGTGACTCTCCCCTACGAAGGCGCTCAGCTTTGAGGCTCGTGTCTGCTACATCGGATGGCGACCTCAACCGTTACGGGATCGAAAGCCGATCGCTTGAGGAGCAGGCCGAGATCAAGCGGGAAGGCGGAGGAGGGGCGAGTTGTGTCCGTTGACCGAGCTGCAAACGGTTTTCGCCTTCGCATTACGACAAGGGCTGATCGGTTGAGGGCAACGCTGGGTGGGTGGCAGCGGTTAGCGGCGTACGGGATAGCGCAGGTGGAGGACGCGGTTGCCTGGGATAATCACTTCAGGATCTTCCAGTAGGTGCTGCGCTTGGACTGAGCCGAAGTAGCGTTTGCCGGTGCCGAGGATGCAGGGGACTACGTCCATGCGGACCTCGTCGATCAGGCCGGCGGCGAGGAGCTGGCCGCCTACGTTGCCGGCGGCAACTTCGACGATGCGGTCGCCGGCGAGTTCCTGTGCCTTGGTTACGGCTGCTTCGATGCCGTTGACGAAGTGGAAGGGTGCCTCGGGGTTCCAGCCTTCGGGGGCGGGTCTGTGTGTCACGACGACTACGTGGTCGATCCCGGCCGGAGGCTTGCCGTCCCAGCCGTCGGTCAGGTCGAAGACATGCCGGCCGGCGATCGTCACCCCGATCTGGTCCCAATACGCCCGGATGTAGTCGTAGGACACCTGCGACACCTTCAGTACGCCGCCGTCGTCCAAGGGGACGTCGCCGCTGGTCAACCAGTCGAACAGCGGTCCGGGCTGGTCGTTCTCGTCGGCGATGAAGCCGTCCACCGACACCGAGCTGTACATGACCACCTTGCCCACAGGGCTCTCCTCTGCTGCTGGGATGCCCTCAAATTAGCGGGTTGTGCCTAGGTAATCTTGTAAGAAATCAATCGGCCGGCACCGGCCAGCCGTCCAACGCGTGGCCGGGATGTTCGCGCTGGAACCGTCGCCGGACTTCGACGTACCGGGTAGGCGTGAGCCCGGTGAATTCCCGGAACTCGTGGCCGAAGTGGGCCTGGTCGAAGTAGCCGGCGCGTACGGCGATGTCGCCCCAGTCGACCGGTCCGGCGGGGTCGATTGCGAACACGGCGGCGGCGAAGCGTTGGGTGCGGGCTAACCGCTTCGGCGTGACGCCGATGAGCTCCTTGAACCGCTGTGCCAGGTGAGTGTTGCTGACCCCTGCTGCCGCGCTCAGCTCGCCGATCGCCACCGCTCCGCTGGCTGCCGCGATGAGATTGCTCGTATGGCGGACCAACCCGAGGCCGGCGGTCTCGCACAGGCGTCGCATCAGCTCGTCTTCAAGCAGCGTCAGCATCTCGTGCGGTCCGTTCGCCGTGGCCAGCCGGTCTCGCAGCTCAGCAACGGCGGGCCGCCCCCACACCTGCTCTATCGTCACCGGCCGGTCGCACAGCTCGGCGGCGGGCATCGGCAGGAACGGCGCCAGCCCCCACGGCTTGACGTGCACACCGACCGACCGGGTCCGGAGTGGGTAGCTGAACTCGAACGCGCGGGTGGGCATGGTGACCACGCACCCGTCGGCGTACTCGGCCATTTCGAGATCGGCGCCGGCACGAATGCGGAACGGCGCGCCGAGGTTGACGATGAGCAACGCCGACGGGCTCGGCGGCAGCATCAGCCGGGCGTACGGCGACGCACCTTCCAGGTAATAGAGGTCGTCGATCAGCCCGTCCAGCGGCGCCCGCGGCACTCTGGACACATACTCCATCCGCACAGCATCGCCGACATCGCACCCCGGGTTCCAGCGGTGGGGTTGGGCGGGTCGGGGTTGGGCTGGAATCGGGCGGCCGGCGTACGGCGTACAGGGAAGTGGCTCTGACCGGTTGAGGACAGGTCGGGGGGTGGGTCGTTGGGGCGGCATAGGTTCGGGGATGTGGCTGGGTCGCTGGCCGGGTAGGGGTTGAGGATGCGCGGGCTTCGGAGTGCGGGCTTGGTGGTGGCGGTTCTTGGGGTTGGGGTTTCGGGATGTACGGGTGAGCCGGGCGCCGCGCCTAGTCCAACGCCGACGCGTACGCCGATGCCGACGCCGACGCCGTACGTCTCGGAGCCGACCGAGTTGTGGCCGACCGTCATCGAACCGGTTGAGCCGGAGCCGGCGGGGTATCCGAGTGACGGGAGCGACATCTCGGCTTGCCTCGATGGGACTTGCGAGGTGCGGGCGAAGGCTGGTGACACGTTGGGCCCGATCGGCAAGAACCAGACCGTCTTCAGCATCATGTCGATCAAAGGCGGGGCGGTGAACATCACCATCGACTTCACCAAGACCGGTGGCTCGGCCACCGTCACCTTGAAGGACAACGAGTTCGCACCGTTCCCCGAGTTCTCCATCTCCGCCGACGACGTCGAGGAGGACCAGGCCGTCATCACCATCGGGCCTGACGAACCCTGATCCTGGCGCGCGCGGGCGTACGGCGTACGGCGGGAGCACCCTTTGACCGGTGGAGGACAAGTTCCGGATCAAGCCGGGCCGTGGGCATCATTCAGGTGCGGCTTCAGTCGATCAGTGGCGGGATCGCGGTGGTGAGCTACCGCGGGTCCGACGGGCGAGCTATGAGCTCAACACCGCGCAAGGGCAGCAGATGCGCATCAAGCGGCTCGCAAAGCAGCGCTGCCCGGCGTAGTGCCCGCTTCACCACCCACGAACCCGACATCGCCCGGTCCTGGACGGCGTCATGCGCTACACGGCCGAGCCAAAGCGGCGCCCCTCCGTTGCGTACTCGGCCGCGGCTGCGGAAGGCCCTGCCAAGCCAGCATTCCCCGCATCAGCCGGGCCTGACGTATTCCGAGAGCTAGAGGGTGTGTCAGGCGGCTTCGGTGTGGGGGTGTGCCTCCGCGTTGGGTGTGTTGGGGGGTGACTCCGCGTTGGGTGTGCAGGGTTCGGTGTTGGGGATGGTGGGTGGTTCGAGGTAGGCGCGTCCGGTGGGGCTGATGAACACGAGTGTGGCGGTGTCGGTGGTGAGGACTTGCCAGTCGCCGTGGTGCTTGAGTCGGTGGTGGTGGCGGCAGAAGGGTCCGAGGTTTTCGTCGTCGGTGGGGCCTTGCGGGAAGGGGATGC
>NZ_JBEXSJ010000049.1:0-58321 GCF_040613535.1 Kribbella sp. NPDC006257 | reverse complement strand
TCACTCCGGCATGGGCCGCCCTGGCTGTCAGCGCATAGAGCCCTGGGCAAACAAGTGGCCCTCAGCAACCAGTTGGTTGCTGAGGGCCACTTTAATTCTAGTTGCCGTTCGGGGAAGGGGTCGAGGCGCCCGCGCCCGAGCCGGCTGCAGTGCCGCCGACGGCGACCGGGAGCTCGCCGGTGACCAGGTAGACGACCCGGCGGGCCATCGAGACGGCGTGGTCGGCGATCCGCTCGTAGTACCGGCCGAGCAGCGCGATGTCGACGGCCACCTCGACGCCGTGCGGCCAGGAGTCGTCCATCATCAGCCGGAACTGGCTGGTGCGCAGCTTGTCCATCTCGTCGTCGGCCGACTCCAGCGCGGTGGCGGCCTCGACGTCGCGGGTCTTGATCACGTCACCGGCGGCGTCGACCATCTGGCCGGCGACGGTGCTCATGTCCTCGATCACCTTGTGCAGCTCGGCCGGGATCGCCGGCGCCGGGTAGCGCAGCCGGGCGATCTTCGACACGTGCGCGGCCAGGTCGCCCATCCGCTCGAGGTCGGCGACCATCCGGAGCGCGGCGACCAGCATCCGCAGCTCGTTGGCGACCGGCGCCTGCCGGGCCATCAGCTCGAAGACCTTCTCCTCGACACCCTCACCGGCCGCGTCCAGTTGGATGTCGGCGGCAATGACTTCCTCGGCCTGCCGGATATCGGCGGTGAGCAGGGCAGTGGTGGAGCGGCGTACGGCGGTCGACACCGTCCGGGTCATCCGTTCGAGCTCGGCGAGGATGTCGTCGAGCTGCTCGTGATAGGTGTCGCGCATCGTTTCTGCTTCCGATCTGTGGTGTCCGGTCCTGCCCGGGCGGGAAAAGGCCCAGCCCGCCCACCGTGGACGGTATGCCGCCGAGGTTGCCGGTCGGCGACGAGTGGTGAACGCCCGATGAACAGTTATGACGTGTTCCGGTCATCAGGTGCTCATTCGGTCTTTCCCTCCCGGTTGCCCGCGTAGCATCGCTGATGTGGACCCCACGCTGGCTGCGGTGCTGGGCGGCGTCATCGGCGCGGCCCTGGCTCTGCTTTCACTCGGTGCGCTGATGCTCAGTGAGCGCGCCCAGCGCAAGATCCCGGTCTCCCCCGAGCCGATCGTACCCACCGGAGTGGCCACCGTCCTGTCCGTACTGCGCTCGTCGGCGGTCGTGATGGGCCCGGAGGACCAGGTGCTGCAGGCCAGCGCCCCGGCGCACGTGCTCGGCATCGTCCGGGGTGAGCGGCTGGTGGCCGACGACCTGCTGGAGATGGTCCGCGCGGTCCGCCGGGACGGTGAGATCCGGCAGCGGGACCTGGAGATCGTCCGCGGCCGGCTCGGCGCCACGCAGTACGTGAGTGCCCGGGTGGCCCCGCTCGGCAGCCAGCTGGTGCTGGTGCTGGTCGAGGACCGGACCAGGGAACGCCGCATCGACGCCATCCGGCGCGACTTCACAGTCAACGTCAGCCACGAGCTGAAGACCCCGATCGGCGCGCTGATCCTGCTCGCCGACGCGGTCTCCGAGGCCTCCGACGATCCCGAGGCCGTCCAGCGGTTCTCCGGCCGGATGCGGATCGAGGCATCCAGGCTGAGCCGGCTGGTCAAGGAGATCATCGAGCTGTCCCGGCTGCAGGGTGACGACCCGCTGGAGAATCCCGGCCCGGTCGACATCAGCGCCGTGGTCGAGCAGGCCGTCGACCGCTGCCGGGTGGACGCGGAGGACCGCGAGATCAACCTGGTGGTGAAGACCGATCCCGCGCTCGAGGTGATGGGCAGCGAGGACCAGCTGGCGATCGCGATCGGCAACCTGGTCGAGAACGCGGTCAACTACAGCCCGGACGGCACCCGGGTCGCGGTCGCCGCGCACCCGATCGGCGACCTGGTCGAGATCACCGTCAGCGACCAGGGCGTGGGGATCCCGAGCAGCGAGCTGGAACGCATCTTCGAGCGCTTCTACCGGGTCGACCGGGCCCGCAGCCGGGAGACCGGCGGTACCGGGCTCGGCCTGTCGATCGTCAAGCACATCGCGTCGATCCACGGCGGCGACGTGCGGGTCTGGAGCGTCGAAGGCCAGGGCTCGACCTTCACCGTGAGACTCCCGCTGCGGCTCGATCCCGCGACCGGGCAACCGACCGGCTCCACCATCCAGGAGGAGCCGGCCCTCGATCTGACGCCTACCCCGTCAGAGCACACCGCTAAGGAGGCAGCTTCGTGACCCGAGTGCTGGTCGTCGAAGACGAAGAAAGCTACAGCGACGCCTTGTCGTACGTCCTGCGCAAGGAAGGGTTCGAGGTCGCCGTCGCGGAGACCGGCCCGGACGCCCTGGACGAGTACGACCGGGCCGGCGCGGACATCGTGCTGCTGGACCTGATGTTGCCGGGCTTGTCCGGGACCGAGGTGTGCCGGGCACTGCGCAGCCGGGGCAACGTCCCGGTGATCATCGTCAGCGCCAAGGACACCGAGGTGGACAAGGTGGTCGGGCTCGAACTGGGCGCCGACGACTACGTCACCAAGCCGTACAGTCCGCGCGAGCTGCTGGCCCGGATCCGGGCGGTCCTGCGCCGCGGCCAGGACGTCGAGCTGCTGCCGGACACGCTGGAGGCCGGTCCGGTCCGGATGGACGTCGAACGCCACGTGGTCACGGTCGGCGGCACCGAGATCCGGCTGCCGCTGAAGGAGTTCGAGCTGCTCGAGATGCTGCTCCGCAACACCGGGCGGGTGCTCACCCGGGGACAGCTGATCGACCGCATCTGGGGCGCCGACTATGTCGGGGACACCAAGACCCTCGACGTCCACGTCAAGCGCCTCCGCTCCAAGCTGGAGAAGGACCCGTCGAGCCCGTCCCACCTGGTGACGGTCCGCGGCCTGGGCTACAAGTTCGAAGCCTGACCGGTACTACGCTCCGCCGGGTAACCGTTGGAGCGTAGTACCGGACCTCCCGCTGGCTAACCTGGCGCGATGACTGCAACCGATCTCGTCCGAGGTGCTGCTGACTGGCTGCTTCCCCACGTGGAAAGCAGTGAGTACCGGTCGCTGTACATGGGCCGAGCGGGAATGTTGCTGGCGCTGAACGAAGCAGCCCAGCACTTCGGCGACGAGCGGTATGCCGATGCAGTCGACGCCGGCGTCGCAGTACTGAGCACTGAGCTCGACAGTGTCGAGGACGCCTCCCTGTACGGCGGGCTGGCGGGCGTCGCCGTTGCGCTGCATGCTCTCGGTCGTCCTGATGCCGCGAAGCAGGCGCTGGACATGGTCCGGGACCGGTTCGACGGGCAGCGCTGGGGCGAGATGTTCGAGCTCCTCTTCGGCAACGCCGGCATCGGGCTCGGCGCGCTCTCCGCCGGCGACCTGGAGCTGGCCGTCCTGGCGGTGACGCCGTACGTCTCCACCGCGGATCAGACTCCAGGTGGGGTGAACTGGGCGGTGCGGCCGAGTCCGCCCCGGTCTCATCACGTCGCGCACGGGACGCTCGGCATCGTCTATGCGCTGGCTGCTGTCGGACAGACTGCGGGGCGGCAGGACCTCATCGACCTCGCGCTCGCCGGTGCAGCTGATGTCGTGAGCCGTAATGAGGCCGGTCCGGACGGCTTTCTCGTGCCGCACTCCGACCCGCAACACCGGCCGGAGCTCATCGAGCGCTACAGCCTCGGCTGGTGCAACGGCTCAGCCGGCGATGCACAGGTCTTTCGCCTGCTCGCTCAGGTCACCGGAGACACGATGTGGACCTCGCTCGGCGATGCCTGCTGGCACACGGTCACCCAGTCGGGCCTGCCGCGCCGGATCAGGCCGGGCTTCTGGGACAACCACGGGCGGTGCTGCGGGACCGCCGGCGTACTGGCCCTGGCTTGCGACCGGATCGTGGAACGTGGCGACGACTTCGCCTTCGCGGACCTTCTCGTCGAGGATCTCGCGAAGCACGCGATCGTCGACGAGACCGGTGTGCGCTGGTCGAACTACGAGTACCGCGACGACCCACCGGACCTCGAACCACAGCCCGGCTGGGCGATGGGCAACGCAGGCATCCTGCGCGAGTTACTCCGCTACACCCGACTGAAGTCCGGTGTCCCCGCTGGTTACGCGATCGACTGGCCGGATCATCCCGCGACTAGTTAGCTTAGGCCGCCGAGTCGGCCTGCCTCAGCCCTCGGCGCGCGGGGACGGGCTGTAGTGGTCCAGGGTGAGGACCGGGATGGAGGTGGTGATCGGGGCTGCCTTGCCGAAGGTGATGGTCACCTTGATCATGTCGCCGGGCTTACCGCCGGTGACCGTGACCGGGGACCCGGTGGACGGCGGCAGGGTGAGCGACTGGCCGACCTTCAGCGTCAGGGTGCGGACGTTGCCGAAGGTGACCTTGTCCGGGGCGTCCTGCGGCACGGAACCGTTCTGCACCGGGGCGTCGGCGGGGGCGCTCTCGATCGAGACCAGGGTGTCGTCACTGCCGCTGTTGTTGACGATCGCGGAGTGCAGTTCGCCCTTGCCGTCCTCGGAGGCGAGTACCAGCATGTTGCGGACGTCGATCCCGCCGGAGGCGGCGTTGGTGCCCTCGGCCGCCTGGTACGGCTGGTAGGTCTGGGCGGAGAAGCCCGCGCTGCAGGCGGTCACCGTGATGCTCAGCGTGACGGCGGCCGCGGTCAGGGCGGTCCGCCGGAAGGCCTGCGAGGACAACGTGATGGGCACTGGTGTTCCCTCTCCTACAACCCGGTCGATGCCGTCAGGCTTCAGCCTCCGGCGCAGCAAAGCGTAGCGAGCAGGTCGCCCGGACCCGACGGCGACTCCACCTTTCGGCGATGTCCCGGGCAACCATTACGCGCGTACGAGGCACGCGGGACAACGTTTGTCAAGGAGGGATATGGCCTCTGACCAGCGCAAACACCCGGACCGGACCAGCGTGCGCGTGGTAGGATAGGTCTCGGAAAGGGGCACGTGACATATGACTTTTTCAGTCGGCGAGACGGTTGTCTACCCGAATCATGGGGCAGCCGTTATCGAGGACATCGAGACCCGTCAGATCAAAGGTGAGGACAAGACCTATCTGGTCTTGAGGATCGTCGCTCAGAACGACCTGGTCGTCCGGGTCCCCGCGTGCAACCTCGATCTTGTCGGCGTGCGTGACGTCGTGGATCAGGCCGGTCTGGAGCGCGTCTTCGACGTGCTGCGGGCTCCGCACACGGAGGAGCCGACCAACTGGTCGCGACGCTACAAGGCGAACCTGGAGAAGCTGCACTCCGGTGACGTGATGAAGGTGGCAGAGGTCGTCCGCGACCTGTGGCGCCGAGAGCGTGACCGCGGTCTCTCCGCCGGTGAGAAGCGGATGCTGGCGAAGGCTCGCCAGATTCTGGTCTCCGAGCTGGCCCTGGCCGAACACACCAACGAGGACAAGGCGGAAGCCATCCTCGACGAGGTCCTCGCTTCTTAACCAGCTGGGCGCGGGACGTGATCGATCGTCCGGCATGATGACGTCGTGAGTACTGCGGCGATCATTCCGGCGGCCGGTCTCGGGCTGCGGCTCGGTGGCGAGGCACCAAAAGCATTTCGGGAGGTCGGTGGCGAATCGCTGCTGGTCCACGCCGTCCGTGGACTGAAGGCAGCGACCGCCGCCGACCTCGCGTGCTTTGTGATCGCTGTTCCTCCCGGCACCGAGGATCTCGTCAGCAAAGAACTGATGCCGTACTGCGAGGGCGCGCGGCTGCTGGTTGTTGCCGGCGGCTCCGAGCGCACCGACTCGGTCCGGCTGGCTCTCGACCTGGTCCCGTACGACGGGATCGACTGCATCCTGGTCCACGACGCCGCCCGATCGTTCGTACCCCCCGAGGTCATCGACCGGGTGGTGGCTGCTGTGCGTGCCGGCGCGCCTGTCGCCGTACCGGTCCTCCCGGTCACCGACACGATCAAGCGGGTCGACGAAGCCGGCCGGGTGGTCGACACACCGGATCGCCGGACCCTGGTCGCCGTACAGACTCCGCAAGGCTTCGAGCCTTCCGTACTGCGGCGTGCGCATGCGGGTGATGGCACCGGAGCGACCGATGACGCGATGCTGTGCGAGCGGCTCGGAGTGACCGTGCAGACCGTCGAAGGGTCCGAGGATGCCTTCAAGGTGACCCGGCCGCGGGACCTGTTGCTGGCCGAGTGGTTGCTCACGGAAAGGCGCAAGGCGTGAAGATTCCGCGCGTGGGCACGGGCATCGACGTCCACCCGATCGAGGAAGGCCGGCCGATGTGGCTGGCCGGATTGCTGTGGCCGGAGGAGACCGCCGGGCCGTCCGGGCACTCTGATGGCGATGTGGCAGCACATGCCGCCTGCGACGCCCTGCTGAGCGCAGCCCGCCTCGGCGACCTCGGTTCGAACTTCGGTACGTCGGAACCTCAGTGGGCCGGTGCGTCCGGCGCCACCCTGCTTGCAGAGGCTGCCCGTCGAGTAAGGGCGGCCGGCTTCGAGATCGGCAACATCACCGTCCAGGTGATCTGCAACCGACCCAGGTTCGCCGCCCGCCGCGAGGAGGCCGAGAAGGCCCTCAGCGCGGCCTGCGACGCCGAGGTCTCGGTCAGCGCAACCACCACCGACGGCCTGGGCCTCACCGGCCGAGGCGAAGGAATAGCCGCCCTGGCAACAGCCCTCGTCTACTGAGCCTTGCTGTTGCCGACGGCATCGGTCAGGAAGTCCGCGGTCTCCTGCTGGTTCGCCCATCGGGCCCAGCCACAACCGGGTCCTTGGCGTGCTGGCCCCGGTAGACATCGAGGACTGTGCCGACCTCGGCGCCGTGGTGGATCAGTTCGTCCAGGATGTGCAGGGCGAAGTCGGTGCCGTCGTGTTCGGCGTACGGGCCGGCGATGGGGCCCAGCGGCCGGCCGAGGGCCTCGGGGGTGAGTGCGGCGAGCCGGCCGCGCCAGACGGCGTACGCGTGCTCGAGAGCCGTGATCGCATCGGCGGCGCTTCCTGGTACCGGCGGCTGGCCGTCGGCGGGGTCCAGGTCCAGACCGAACCAGGTCGCGGTCCGGTCCTCCTGCAGGATGTCGACGATGTGCGCGATCCGCCAGGCGACGGTCGTGAACGGTGGCGGCTCGATCGGCACCCGGTCGGCGTCCGGGCCGAACCCGTCGTGCCGGAAGCCGTCAGCGGTCTTGCGGACTGACCAGATGCCGTCGAACGGCTCCCAGAAGTACTCGTCGTCGGTCAGCCCGTCGACCCGGTTCCGGAGGCGCTGCCAGGCGAAGTCGGACAGGTCCAGGAGGTTCTCGGTGAGTGTCTTCATGACCATCACGCTAGAACCTGCTGCGGACAGGATCGGTCCGCTAGGAACGGCGTCGCCGCGAACCTCGGGGCAGGTCGGGCAGCTCGCCGGCATCCAGCCAGACCGCGAACAACGCCAGTGTGGCATCCGGATCGGGCGAGAACGTCTGGGCGAGCGCGATGAACTCTTCGGTCGTCACCGAGCCGTGCCGATGGGTCTTGGTCCAGCTGCGGAGCAGGTCGAAGAACGCGTCGTCGCCGAGTTGCTGGCGCAGTACGTGCAGGGTGATCGCGCCGCGTTTGTAGAGGCGGTCGTCGAACATCAGCTCCGGGCCGGGATCCGAGAGCACCAGATCCTGATCCAGGCCCCGCAGCCGGCTGTGCGCCTTCGAGACCTGCTGGGCCGCCGTCAGACCGCCCGAATCCTCCGACCACAACCACTCGGCGTAGCAGGCGAAACCCTCGTTCAGCCAGATGTCATGCCAGTTGGACGGGGTCAGGCTGTTGCCGAACCACTGGTGGGCCAGCTCGTGCGCGACCAGTCGTTCCGCTCCGCGCTTGCCGTCGACATGGTTGGTGCCGAAGACCGAGATCCCCTGTGCCTCAAGGGGAATCTCCAGCGGGTCATCGGTCACCACGACGGTGTAGCCGCCGAAGGGGTAGGGCCCGAACAGCCGGCTGAAGAGCTTCATCATGTCCTGCTGCCGGCCGAAGTCGGAGCGGAACTCCCGGACCTGGGAGGCGGGCAGCACGGCGCGGGTCGTGACCGGCGACGTGGCCAGCTCGAGTACGTCGTACCGGCCGATCTGGACGGTGGCGAGGTAGGTCGCCATCGGCGCGGCCTGGTCGAAGACCCAGCTGGTCCGGCTGGCCTTCGTCCGGCGGGAGACGAGTCGCCCGTTCGCGACCACCTGGTACGGCGAATCGGTGGTGATCGTGATCCGGTAGTGCGCCTTGTCGCCGGGATGGTCGTTGCAGGGGAACCAGGTCGCGGCCCCGCACGGCTGGCTCGCGACGATCACGCCTTCGGTGAGCTCCTCCCAGCCGAGTTCGCCCCAGGCGCTGTCCACCGGCGCGGGATTCCCGGCGTACTGGACGTCGACGGTGAACTCCGCGCCGTCGGCGATGTCGGTGGCGGGCCAGATGTAAAGCTTGCCGTTGCGGTGTGCGTACCGGCCGGGGCGACGGCCGTTGACCGCGACCTTGGCGACCCGCAGGCCGGTCAGGTCGAAGCTCAGCCGGGACAGTGCGTGGGTGGCGACGGCCGTGATCGTCGCCTTGCCGGTCAGCCGGTTGCTGTTGACCCGGTAGTCGATGTCCAGTTCGTACGACTCGACCTTGTAGCCGCCGTTGCCGTGCCCGGGGACATACGGATCGCCGCTGTCAGCACCAGGCTGGCCCTTGATTTCCGGTTTCGGTTCACGCGAGACCATCAACCCTGCCAGGGCGCGATCGGGTTGCCGGCCCAACGGGACCCGGCCGGCACGGTCTCGCCGCGCATCACCAACGACACCGGGCCGACGGTCGCGCCCTCGCCGATCGAGGCCGCCGGCAAGATGATGCCGTGCGGCCCGAGAGTGGACCCGGGACCGAAGGTGACGGTACTCATGGACATCACCCTGTCATGGAACAGGTGCGTCTGAAGAACGCAGCCGCGATTCACCGTGACACCGTCGCCGAGCGTGATCAGATCGGCCTCGGGCAGCCAGTAGGTCTCACACCAGACCCCCTTGCCGATCTTCGCGCCGAGGGTGCGCAGCCAGAGCGTCAGCACCGGCGTACCGGCGGCGGCGTTGGCGAACCAGGGCGCGGCGACCATCTCGACGAAGGTGTCCACTACCTCGTTCCGCCAGACGAACGAGCTCCACAGGGGATACTCGATCGCCTTGGTCCGGCCGACGATGACCCACTTCGAGATCGTCGCCATCGCGCCGGCGACGGCTCCCGCGGCGAGGATCACGGCGCCGGAGAGCAGGAACGTCGGCCACGGTCCGAGCCAGAGATCGAGCCCCTGCAGGGCGAACAGCACGCCGAGCGCGATCAGCACCGTGCACATCATCGGGACGAACCGGCACAGCTCGACCGCGGCCCGCGCGAATTTCAGCCGCAACGGCGGGTTGAATGTTCGGCTCTGGTCGGCACCGACGGCCTGGCGACGCAGCTTCACCGGCGGACTGCCCAGCCAGGACGTGCCCGCCTTCGACTTCTTCGGAGCGGCAGACAGTACTGCGACCAGCCCGTTCTTCGGCACCGAGCGACCGGGCGCGGTCATCCCCGAGTTGCCGAGGAAGGCCCGCTTGCCGACCTTCGCCCCGGCCACGTGCAACCAGCCACCGCCCAGCTCGTACGACGCGATCATCGTGTCGTCGGCGAGGAACGCGCCATCGCCGACCGTCGTCATCTTCGGCAGCAACAGCACGGTCGAGGCCTCGACGTCGCGGCCGATCTTCGCGCCGAGCGCCCGCAACCACCACGGGGTGAGCAGGCTGGCATAGAGCGGGAAGAGCAGTGTCCGAGCCGAGTCCAGCAGCCGTTCGGTCGCCCAGACCTGCCACCCGATCCGGCTGCGCACGGGATAGTGGCCGGGCTTGATCCCGATACCGAGCAGTCGTACGCCGATCAGTGTCAGCACCGCCAGCATCGCGAATCCGACCAGCGTCATCAGGGGGATCGCCCACAACGCCTGGACTGCGGCGTTGCCGAGGGAGGTGGTGCCGCGGACGGCGTGGCCGAGGATCAGGACAGCAAGGATTCCTGCCGCCAGTGGAAGAAGGGACATCAAGGCCGAAGCAGCGCCGTACGCGAGAACCCACCACGGGGCGCGAGCCGGGCGTTCCTCCGGCCACGGGTGCCGAGCCCGGCCGACCCTGCTCGCCGGTGATCCGGACCAGCGCTCGGCCGGCGGGACCTTGCCGGACACTGCCGACCCAGCGGCGATCTCGGCGTTGCGGCCGATCTCTGCGCCCGGAAGCAGCGTGCTGCGCGATCCGACCACGGCCTCGGCGCCGACGGTGACGGTGCCGATGTGCAGACGGTCGCCGTCGATCCAATAGCCGGACAGGTCGACCTCTGGCTCGATCGATGCGCCGCGGCCCATCGTGAGGAAGCCCGTCACCGGTGGCAGGGTGTGCAGGTCGACCCCGCGACCGACCTTCGCGCCGAGAGCCCTTGCGTAGTAGGCGATCCAGGGTGCTCCGGCCAGGTTGGCGGCACCTGCGGCGTCGGCAAGGTTCTCTGCTGCCCACAGTCGCACGTGGACGCTACCGCCGCGTGGATAGATGCCGGGCTTCAAGCCACGCAGCAGGAGTCGCGCACCGACGACAGAGATGCCCATGCGGCCTGCTGGCGTGATCAGGATCAGCCAGCCGGCCAGGATCCACCACCAGGACACAGTGCGCATCCATGGGTGCGGTCCGTCCGACCAGGCGAGCAGGTTGTTCAGAGTGAAAAGCCAGACGAGCCAGCGAACACCGACAACGGTCTGGAGCAACAAGGTCAAAGCAGTCTGCAGCAGTTGCGTCCCGGGTGGTGTCGGCCGGACCTCGCGGATCTCGATCGGCTGTAGGGAGGTGCCGAACGAGTCCAGCCGATCAGCGAGTGCGCCTAGTCGCGGGTACTCGTAGATGTCACCGACCGTCGCGTCCGGGTAGCGCTCTCGCAGCAGAGAGACCAGCTGGGCGGCGCCGAGACTGCCACCGCCATGCAGGAAGAAGTCGTTGTCCGCACCGGTCACCGTGGCACCGAGCACCTTGGTCCAGCGCTCTGCAAGCCATCCCGCTGTCCCGTCCAGCTCAGCCGGCGGCCCGTCGGTGTCCATCCCAGGCAGTGGCCAAGGCAGTGCGTTGCGGTCGACCTTGCCGGACGTCCTGGTCGGCAGAGTGTCGGTGACAGCCAGCAGCGGAACCAGAGCAGCAGGCAGCTCTTCGCGAAGCCGTGCTGTCGCAGCGGTGGTGTCGAACGCTTCAGGATCCTCCGGTACTACGTAGCCCACCAGCAGCTGATTCCCCGCGGCACTAGCCCGTACTGCGGCCGCAGCGCCCGTGACACCAGGTAGTGATTGCAGGGCCGCGTCCACTTCGCCCAGCTCGATCCGGCGGCCGCCCAGTTTGATCTGCTCGTCCGCGCGCCCCTGGAACACCAGGCCCTCGGCCTCGTTGCGCACCAGGTCGCCACTGCGATACGCCCGCTCCCACCCCAGCGACGGCATCGGCGCGAACTTCTCCGCGTCCTTGGCGGGATCGAGGTACCGGGCCAGCCCGACGCCGCCGATGATCAGCTCACCGGTCCCGCCCTCCGGCACTTCGTTGCCTTCGGCATCCACTACCGCAAGGTCCCAGCCGTCCAGCGGCAGCCCGATCCGGACCGGCCCTTCGCCGGTCAGCTGGGCACCGCAGGCGACGACGGTCGCCTCCGTCGGGCCGTAGGTGTTCCAGACCTCGCGACCGTCGACCGCGAGCCGCTCGGCCAGCTCGGGCGGGCAGGCCTCGCCGCCGAAGATCAGCAGCCGGACCTGGTCGAGCGCGTCGGCCGGCCACAACGCGGCCAGCGTCGGCACGGTCGACACGATCGTGATGCCCTGCGCGACCAGCCATGGGCCGAGATCCATCCCGCTGCGGACCAGCGACCGTGGCGCGGGCACCAGGCAGGCGCCGTACCGCCAGGCCAGCCACATCTCTTCGCAGGAGGCGTCGAAGGCGACCGACAGGCCGGCCAGCACCCGATCCTCCGGGCCGATCGGTTCGTCCGGCAGGAACATCCGGGCCTCGGCGTCGACGAAGGCGGCCGCCGAGCGATGCGTGACGGCGACGCCCTTCGGGACGCCGGTCGAGCCCGAGGTGAAGATGATCCAGGCGTCGTCGTCCGGCGCCGGACCGTCGGACGCCGATCGTCGCGGCGCCGCCGGGTCACCGGGGCCGTCCATCCGGGCGGAGTACGGGAAGTCGTAGTACCCGTCCTCGTCCGGTTCCGGGATCGGCCGGCTGCTGGTGATCTCCAGGTCGTCGGTGACGATCGCGGCGACGCCGGCCTCACCGAAGACCAGTTCGGCCCGCTCCTCGGGGTCGTCCGCGTCGACCGGGACGTAGGCCGCGCCGGCTTGCAGGGTGCCGAGGATCGCGACGTACAGGTCGTTGTGGCCGGATGAGATCCGGACGCCGACCCGGTCGCCCGGGCCGACGCCGAGGTCGGTCAGCCGGCGGGAGAACTTGGCGATCTGGCGGAGCAGTTCGCTGTAGCTGAGGGCCACGCTGCCGTCGTCGAGCGCCGGCTCGTCCGGGTGGCTCACCGCAGTCGCCTGCAGGATGTCCACCAAGGTTCGCTCGGGCGGAGCGCTGTCCCCCCGTCGCAAAGTCACGGGCCGGATGATACGCCGCTCAGCTGTCCGGTTCTGAAACTCTGCGCAGCGTGGACACCAACTAGTTCACCAGTTTGACCGGTGCGGCGAACGTGTTGCAGGCCTTCGTCTCGCCGATGTTGAAACCGTTCTCGATCCAGAAGCCCTGGCTGGTGGCCAGACCGTGCGTCCGCTCGTCCTCGGGCGTGTCCTCGGTCTCGCCGAAGCTGTTGCTGGCCTGGTACTCGAACTCCTTCAGCCGGTTCGTCAGCGGATAGGACTTCTCCACCGCCTTACTGAAGACGCCACCCAGACAGGAGGCCTGCAGTTCGTTGCGGCGTGAACTCTCCAGCTTCTGGGCCGGGTGGTCCTGTAGGTAGACGGCCCGCGCATAGAACAGCCCACTGACGCCCTGGACGTGGTGGCCGTACTCGTGCGCGATCGTCATCAGGTACGCCAGGTCCTCCTTCGGACCGAACGCCTTGTTCATCTGCAGCACGTCCGTGTACATCACGTGGTTGCCGTAGCAGTAGAACGCGAGCACCCGGCCGGACAGCGGCTTGAAGGCGCCGCACGGAGTACTGACCGGCTTGTCGAACACGACCAGGCCCGGGTCCGGCTGGCTCTCGCCCAGCTTCTGGAAGACCGGCCGCCAAGCGTCGTTGAGGCAGCTGAACAGCTTGGTGTAGTAGCGCTTCTGGGCCGCCAGGCTGCCGTCACCGAGCTTCTCGGCCGGGCAGTTCATCTCCTGCAGCGCACCGGCTTGGTAGAGCGGGCTGTTCAGCAGGTAATCCTCGGCCGAACCCTTCTCCGGGTTCGTGGTGGCCGTCGGCACGATCGAGGGACCACTGACGCCCGGGTCGGCGGTCGTGTCCGTGCTGCCGCCCAGCATGACGCCGAGCACGGCCAGCGTGATGCCGAGGAAGGAGACCACGACGAAGCCGAGCAGCACGAGCCGGAGTGCACCCGACTTGCGGCGCTGGGGCTGGAAGCCGTTGAACTGCCCGGGACCGCCGTAGTACGGCTGCGCCCACTGGCCCTGCTGCTGCGGGTACTGACCCGGCTGCTGGTACTGCGGGTAGCCGCCGGGCTGTTGCTGCGGCGGATAGGGGTACTGCTGTGGCGGCCCCTGCTGCTGCCAAGGGGCTGCCTGCGGCGGGGGCAGTACGCCGGGCGGGGGAGCCGGCCGGTCCTGGGGACGGCCGCCATACCCGTACGGGTTGCTCACGTGTCGTTGCCCCTTCTCCACAGCCGGCTTCTGGCGAGTTCGCAGAGCGAACCGGCACGAGACTACTCTCGTGCCATGTCACTGAAGCGCCGCCTCTTGCCGGCCGCCCTGTTCGTGTCTTTCGCGACCGCGTTCGTTGCCCTCGGCACAGTCCCCGCGCAGGCGGCGGACGACCAGATCACCGGGTACAGCGCCGAGGCCACCTTGACGCGTGACGGCGTCCTGCAGGTCAAGGAGACCGTCGACCTGACCGCGGGCGGCGACACGTTCACCCGGACCCTGACCGACCGGGTCCGCTCCGATGCCGAGCGGGACCGCACCTACGACATCAGCGATGTGTCGGCCACGGTGAACGGTCAGCCCGCGCAGGGCTTCGAGAACAAGAGTGTCGACAACGGCCGGCAGCTCAGTCTCCAGGCGTCCGGCAAGGCCAAGATCGTCTACAGCTACACCGTGCACAACGTGGTGGCCGACTCGACCGAGGGCCGCGAGGTGAGCTGGCCGAT
The DNA here is from genome assembly GCF_040613535.1 of Kribbella sp. NPDC006257. Classification (NCBI taxonomy): domain Bacteria; kingdom Bacillati; phylum Actinomycetota; class Actinomycetes; order Propionibacteriales; family Kribbellaceae; genus Kribbella; species Kribbella sp. NPDC006257. The sequence goes on along the minus strand of NZ_JBEXSJ010000049.1, from coordinate 44,021 downwards.
CGTGCAGGGCTTCCGGACCTCGATCCCGAAGGCCACCGTGGTCGTCAACGTCCCGTTCGCCACCTGGGTGACCTGCTTCGCCGGCCGGACCGGTTCGAGCATGCCCTGTACGTCGTCGCAGCTGGCCGAGTCCGCCGCTCTGCAGATCGAGCAGAACGGTGTGCCGGCCGGCGGCCGGCTGACCTTCCTGACCGGCCTGAGTGACCAGGCCACGGTCAAGCCGAACGCGAAGTTCGCGACCCGCTGGACCCTCGGCCACGCCTTCACCGTCGACTCCTCGACGCTCGGGTTGAGCGCCTTGCTGCTGGGCCTCGGCCTGCTCGGGGCACTCGCGCTGTGGCTCCTCCGCGGTCGTGACGCGGGCAAGACGGCGGCCGGCGTCCCGGAGCGTCCGGTGCTCGACGGTGCCGACGGGCCGCAGTTCGCCGCGCCGGACGGGATCCGGCCGGGGCAGGTCGGCACCGTGGTCGACGAGACCGCCGACGTGGTGGACATCACCGCGACTCTGCTGGACCTTGCCGTGCGCAACTACCTGACGATCGAGGAGCTGCCGCGCGAGACGCAGTTCGGCAAGCTGGACTGGCAGCTGCGTCGTCTGAACGCGGGCGGTCCGGAACTCCTGCCGTACGAGAAGGCCTTGCTGGACGCGGTTTTCGCGGACGGGGAGACGGTCGTGGTCTCCGCCCTCGGCACCTCGCTGCGGCCTCGGCTCAACCTGGTTCGCGAGCAGCTGTACGCCGATGTCGTCACGCAGGGGTGGTTCGCGAGCCGGCCGGACGCAGTACGGAACCGCTGGACGACGGCGGGACTCGTGCTGCTCGGTGCTGGGGTGTTGCTGACGATCGTGCTGGCCATCGTGACGAAGTTCGGCCTGGTGGGCTTCGCAGTCATGCTCGCTGGTGCTGCCTTGACGCTGGTCGGCCAGGTTGCTCCTGCGCGAACGGCTCGTGGCGCCGCCGTACTGGGTCGTGTGGCTGGGCTGCAGGCGTACTTGAGCAATGAGTCGTCGGCCGATCTGCCGCAGAGTCACCGGCTGGAGTTCGCATCACGGTGCCTGCCGTACGCCGCCGTACTGGGCCTGACGGAGAAGTGGGCGCTGGAGATCGCCGCGACGGACGACGACGCCGACCCGGACGCGGGCATCGGCTGGTACTCCGGCCCGGAGAACTGGCACCTGTCCGACATCGGCGAGTCGCTGTCGAACTTCGTCACCGCTTTCGGCGGCACCTTGTCGCACGCCCGTCGCTTGTTCTGATTCCTCTTGTAAATAAGGGCCCCCTGGTTCTCCAGGGGGCCCTTATTGCTTAGTAGGTGTACTGCGGTGGTGACTGGAAGGTGTTGCAGAAGCGCGGGTCGCGGAAGCCGATCCCGCGGGTGGACCAGAAGTTGTGGTTCACCTTCGCGCCGTGGTCGCGCACCTTCGGCTTGGAGAACTCGTCACCGGCGTTGGCGACGGCGAACTTCCAGCTGGCCAGCAGTTCGCCCTTGAGCGGGATGAACTGCGCGTCCGCGCCGAGGTACGCCGAGCCCAGGCAGGACGCCTGCAGTTCGCGCTTGCGGCTCTCCAGCAGCCGCATGTTGGGATCGGCCATCGTCGCCTGCCGGGCGAACGAGGCGCCGAAGATGCCGGTCAACTGCTGGACATGGTGGCCGTACTCGTGCGCGAACGTGTTCAGCATCCACGCGCGGGTGTACATCGGGTTCACCTTGTAGTTGTTGTAGTCCACGTTGAACGGCATGTAGATCGCCTCGTTGGCGCCGCAGTAGAAGCCGCGGGTGCCACGCTCGACGCCACACGGCGTCTTGACCGTGTTGGCGTAGACGATCACGTGCGGCGCCCGGAACGGCAGCCCGGCCTTCTTCATCGCCAGCCACCAGGTGCGGTTCAGACACGGCAGCATCCGGTTGTAGTAGGCCTTCACCGCGGCGAAGTTGGTCGGCCGGTACGGCGGTTCGGGGCAACGGGATGCCTGCAGAGCGCCGACCGCGTAGAGCTTGTTCTTCGCGACCAGCTCGTACGGCGTGGGTTGGCGCGGCTTCTTCGTCGGCTTCGCCGTGGGCGTCGGGCTCGGAGTTTCGCTCGGCGTCTCGGACGGGGTGGCGCTCGGTGACTCGGACTGGACGACCGACGGGGTGTCGGTCGCGGTCGTCTTGTTGTCGTCGTTGCCGCTGCGGAGCGCGTAGGTCACCCCGGAGCCGACGACCAGCACGGCAAGCACGACCAGACCGATCAGCAGACCCTTCGGCGTACGCCGCGGCTTCCTCCTTCGGCCCGCACCCGGCGGCTGCGGAATCGGAATCGGCGGATACTGCCAACTCGGCTGCCCACCCTGCTCCGCCCCCTGGTACGGAGCCGCGCCAGCCCAAGAACTCCCCTGAGGCGAAGCGGACCAACCGCTCTGAGGCGGAACAGACCCAGAACCGGTTGGCGCTTGGTGTCGGGGTGTGACAGGCCGGCCAGAGCTACCTGGTACGCCCGGAACTGGTCCACCAGCCGCAGGTCCACCAGGTGCGCTGCCGCCGGGTGCCCGGTTGGGTGGGGCGGCGTGTTGGCCTCGGGGTGGTTGCTGGGCGCCGTACGGCGGTCGGTCCGGCGTCTGCCATCCGCTGCTCGGCGCAGGCCGCTTCGGCTGCTGCCAGCCACCCTGCCCGGGCTGTTCCGGCGTCGGCCGTCCACCCTGAGCGGCAGGCTGCTCCGCGGCGGGTGGCCTTGGCTGGTGCCAGCCACCCTGACTTCCGGGCTGCTCAGCGGCGGGTGGTCTCGGCTGCTGCCAGCCACCTTGACCGGGCTGCTCGGGTGTTGGGCCGGCCGGCTGGTCCGGGGTGGTGGGGGGTGCGGGGCGTAGGTATTCCGGTTGCTTCTCGGTGGACTCGGTCCACCAGAGGGGCGACTGGCCATCCCGGCGGGCCGGCGGCTCGGTGGGCTGTTCGCCCTCCGGCTCCGGCTCGTCCCGCCCCGGGGGTGGTTTCCAGTTGTCCGACATCGATACTCCTCACGAGACCTTGCTGGCCGAAGCCGTGAACGTGTTGCAGTTGGCGCTGTTGAGCGTGTTGAAGCCGCGCGCGGTCCAGTACTGATGGCTGGCTCGCGCGCCATGGTCCCGCGGTCCACCGCGGCTGTTCTCGTCACCGGTCTGCGCTTCGACGTACCGGCGGTAGATCGTCAGGTCGAGTCCAGTGATGCCATATGGAACCTTGTTGGCTCCCATGAAAGCAGTGCCGAGACAGGACGCCTGCAGTTCCACCCGGCGGCTCAGCTCGAGCTGTGTCTCGCGGTCCGGCGCGTCGTACTGCAGTTGCCGCACGGCCGCGCTGATGCCGGTCAGCCGCTGCAGGTGGTGCCCGAACTCCCGAGCGGCCGAGTAAGTCACATACATCCGCGCAAAAGCCCGGTTGCTCGGGTCGGCGGCGCGGGTCCACAGCTTGATGTCGTCGTCGAACTTCAAGTACAGCGTCTGACTCGCGTCGCAGTAGAACGCCCCCGACGAGCCACCTGCGCAGGGCGCCTGCACCTTGCCGGACCAGAACAGCACCCGGGGAGCCGTGTAGGTGTCACCGGCCGCCTTGACCTTGCCGGCCCAGGTGCGGTTCAGGCAGCCGACCAGGTTGGCGTAGTACGCCTTGACGGCCTGGCGGGTGCTCAGGGCAACCTGTGGCTCCCGGCAGCCGACCGTGGTCAGGGCTCCGGTGGCGTAGAGCGGGTCACTCGTGACGGTTTTCATACTGTCCTGCGACGCCCCGCCGTCGTCCGGGGTTCCTGGCGCATCGTCCTGCGGCGTCTGGCTCGCTGTCGGGCCTACTAGTCCGACCCCGGGCACCGGCGCCAGAGTGGTGAAGGTATCGTCACGCAGAGCGACCGCAGCGATCACGACGGCCACCGCGACGCCACCGAGCAGGAACAAACTGACCACGAGGCCGGTACGACGGCGCTTCGGCTGCGGGCCGCCGTGCTGGATCTGGCGCTTTCCGCCGAAGTCCGGTCCCCAGCCGACCGGCGGTGGTGCTGGCTCGCCCCCCGGCGTCCCCGGCAGCGGCTGGCTGCCGTAAAGCGGTATTGAGCCGTCGGGCAATGGTCCCGGCGGCTGATGCGGCCCTGGTGGCTCGCCCCGTTCTTGGTTGGGCACGGTTGTTCCTCATCCCCCCGGGACACACAAGGCGTGATCCGGGGGACCAGGCTAACCACCCGGACCACTGTTCGTCTGCACCGCCGGTGCGGCGTACGCCGGCCGCAGGGCTAGTACACCCTGTTCGAGGGCGCCGTGAACGTGTTGCACGCGGCCGGATTGCGGGTCTGGTAGCCGCGCAGCGCCCAGTACTTGTGGTTCACCGCGTCGCCGTGGTCGTTGTTGTAGTCGGTCACGTTGCCGATCAGGAACGCCCACTGCGTGTAGGACTGGCCGGTGATCGGGTAGGTCCGCCGGTTCGCGCCGATGAAGATGTCGCTGAAGCAGGACGCCTGGAGCTCGAGCCGCCGGGTCATCTCCAGCTCGGCCGACTGTGTCGACGCCTCGTAGCGCATGTTCGCGTTGGCCTGCAGGATGCCCGTCATGCTCTGGATGTGGTGGCCGAACTCGTGCGCGAACTGGTGCAGCATCCACATCCGCGCCCAGACCTTGTTGTAGTTCTGCGGCCACTTGTTGTAGAAGCCGACGTCCTGGCTGAGGTTCATGTAGATGGTGTCGTTGCTTCCGCAGAAGAACGGCGGCCCGGTGTCACTCATGGAGCCGCACGGGGACTGCACCGTGCCGGTGAAGGGCTGCAGGTTCGGCACGCGCATGGTGGCGCCGGCCCGCCTGACGTAGGGCGTCCAGGCGCGGACAAGGCAGGCCCGGAGGTTGATGTAGTTGGCCGTGGCGCCGGCTGCGGTCGACTGCCGCGCACGGGACTCCCGGCAACCGACCGAGGCCATCACGCCGCTCGAGTACAGCTTGTTCCGGCTGACCATCTCGTAGTCGGTCGGTCCTCGCTTGACCGGCGGCCTGACCGACGTTCGCGGCGCAGTCGGCTTTGTCACAGTCGGCTTGGTGGTGGTCGGCTGCTGCGTCGGAGGCGCCGTCGACGGCCCGATCGTCGGCGACTCGTCCGGAGTCGGGTCGTACGTCGGGCTGTAGCTGGGGTCTGAGGTCGGGGTGTAGTACGGCGAATCGGCCGAGCTGCTGTTGTGCTTCAGGAAGCCGCTGATCAGCGACAGCAGGACGACCGCGCCGACCAGGCCGCCGACGACGAGCAGGATCGCGAGCGCGGGGCCCTTCTTCTTCGGGCGCTGCGGTCCACCGGGAGGCGCACCCCAACCGAGCCCGTGCGGCAATTGCGGGCCGGGCGGCCTACCCCCGGCGTACAGGGGCTGTTGTGGTGGTTGCCAAGGTTGCGGGGCGAACGGGCCGGGCGGCGGGACCTGACCAGGAGGCGGCGGGTAGCCACCCTGAGGCTGTGGATAGCCGCCCTGTGGGTACTGACCGGGCTGGTACGGACCCTGGCCACCGGGCGGGGGCTGCTGCGGCGGGTACTGCCCGGGTGGGCCCCACTGGTTGTCGGACACGCGCGCTCCACTGCCCGCAAGTGGACGTCAAGCACGACCCGGGGCGCAGCCGCGCAGAGGCCGACGCTATCGGAGTCCCGGCTCAACCGAACCGTCCGGCCCCAGCTGCTCCCGCCTCTCACCTTTCTCTTCCACCCCCGCTGCCGCAGAACGTTGCGGTGGGCATGAGTCGCGGTATGGTGCCCGTGGCCCGACGGGCCGATTTCATCCTGACCCTCTCGATACGGTGTGATTGGGCGATGCGTCTACGTCTGCTCGGGCTATCCCTGTGTGCCCTCGGTTTCCTGGCCCTGACCGGCGTCCAGGCCGGTGCGACCGCGAACCGCGGCTCGGCCGACCCGGTGGTGACCAACTTCGACAGTGAGATCAGGGTCGAACGCGACGGCCTGCTCAAGGTGTCCGAGTCGTGGAAGCTGAGCAACGTGACCGGGACGTTCACCCGGTTCGTCGTCACCCGTGACCACCTGCCCGACGCCGTCGACCACGTGCAGAAGGTCGAGGGCCTCGAGGTCAAGTCCGGCGGCCAGGCGAAGAAGTTCGAGCAGTCGGTCAAGGGTGACGTCACCTCGATCGCGGTCGCCGACGTCTCCGGCGACACCCAGCTGGATTTCACCTACACGGTCCGCGGCGCGGTCGCCAAGGTGCTGAACGGCACCGAGGTCCGGTTCACCCCGCTGACCGGCGTGAACCTGACGATCCAGGACGCGAACATCGTCTACAGCACCCCGCAGGTGTCGCACGTCTCCTGCACCGCGGGCGCGCTGGACAGCAACACCCCGTGCACGCTCGCCCAGATCGGCGAGACGGCCGGCCCGACCTTCCGCCAGCAGGGCCTGCCGCCCGGCAACGCGGTCCGGATGACGGTCGGCTTCCCCGACGGCGAGATCGCGGCGAACACCATCGTCGAGTACCGCAAGACCTTCAAGCGGGCCTTCTCCACCGACACCGCCCAGCTGATCACCGCGCTGCTGGTGCTGCTCCTCGGCGCCGGTGCGCTGCTCGCCCTCTACCGCCTGCGCGGCCGCGACCAGGTCGACCCGCTCCGCGTCGTACCGGCTTCGCTGTTCAGCCTCGGCCAGGACACCCGGATCGACTTCACGCCGCCGGCCGACCTGCGGCCCGGTGAGGTCGGCACGCTGATCGACGAGCGGATCGACCCGGTCGACGTCACCGCCACGATCATCGACCTGGCCGTCCGCGGGCACCTCACGATCACCGAACTGGAGCACGAGTCGGAGTACTCGCGTCCTGACTGGGAGCTCAAGCGGGTCCCCGGTGCACCGGCCGAAGAGCTCCAGCGCTACGAGAACGTCCTGGTCCGCGCGATCTTCGGCGACTCCGACTCGGTGCTCGTCTCCGAGCTCGGCAAGCAGGTCCGGGCCGGCCTCGGCCAGGTCCAGGACGCCTTGTACGACGGGGTTGTCAAGCGCGGCTGGTTCACCGAGCGCCCGGACCGCACCCGGTCGCTCTGGGCCACGATCGGGATCGTGGTCACCGTCGTCGGCGTCGTCGCCACCTTCTTGCTGGCCCTGTTCAGCAGCTGGGGCCTGCTCGGTCTCGCGATCACCGCGGTCGGCGTCGGCCTGCTCGTCATCGGACGCCACATGCCCGCCAAGGCACCGGCCGCCGGTCGCGTCCTCGGCCAGGTCGCGGCGATCCGCGGCGAGCTGCTCGAGATGGACGTCAGCGAGCTCCCGTCCGACCAGCACGCCGAGCTCTGCTCCCGCGCCCTCCCGTACGCCGTGGTCCTCGGCGGCTCCGAGCGCTGGATCGACGCCCTGGTCGCCACCGACGTCGACGACGACGAGGACGAAGGCTTCCACTGGTACCGCGGCCCCCGCGGCTGGCACCTCCAATACCTCCCCGACTCCCTCCGCAACCTCACCACCAACCTCACCGGCGCCCTCTTCACCCGCTAGTCACCGAGATGGTGAAGTAGAAACCGCCCGTACTACGGGGAACGGCTCATCCTGCGCCACGGTCCTACCCGACCCTTGCCACCGTGCTCGCCCCCGTCTCTCGTCGGACGACTTGCTAGCAGGGAGCGGTACCTACCCGATTCGGGCAGCAGCGCTCCCCGAATCGCACCGACGGCTCCTGCCCCTGTGCGCATCGAGGGTGGAGACGACCGTTTGGGGAGCCCTGCCCTTCCCAGAGCCGGCAGCAGAATTCCCCAGAAGGTGGTCGCCGCAGGCGAGGTGGCGAGGGTGGGTTGTGGAGGTGGCTTAGCTCCTGTGGTTGGGGTTCGCCTCCTGCTGTAGGAAGGGGCTGAGCACCAGAGGAGGAGCGAACCCCACAGCGGGGGAGAGGGCAGCTGGGAGGAGGGCGGCTGATTGTGCGGGAGGTGGACTGGGAGGTGGTTAGGGTCGGGTGCGAGGAGGAGGTTCGATGAGTGGTTCGGGGCGTGAGTTGCTTGATCGGGTGCGGCGGGGGTTGGCGTCCGGGGAGGGCGAGAACCGGCTGGTGGAGTTGATCGCCGCCGGCGAGGCGCCGCGCGAGGTCTTCAGGTTGTTCGCTGCCGAGGAGAGCCGGATCGTTCCCAGCGATCAGCGGAGTTTTCTCTACCTGGCGGCCAGGGCATCCGAACCCGGCGCGCGGGAGTTCTTCGCCGGTCTTGCCGCAGGGGAAGGGATCGCGCTGGGCAAATTGGCGGCGCTGGCCGACGCGACGGGGCTTGATGAGCAGACGTTGAAGGATTATCAGCCCCTGTCGGGATGCCAGACCTATCCGTCGTTCATGGCCTGGATGGCACTTAACGGCAAGCCCGCCGACATTGTTGTCGCGCTCAACGCGAACTTCGCGGCGTTCGGTCAGTACTGCGCGACGATCGCGCAGGCGATGCGGGAGCACTACGGGTTCAGCGACGAAGCCTGTGGTTTCTTCGACTTCTTCGGTACGCCGGTGCCGGGTGCCGATGAGCAGGCAGCAGCTATTGCCGACAGCAACGAGACGACCGGCGAAGCGGCGACGTATGCCCGGCTCTTCCAGGATTATGAGTTGCAGTTCTGGAACACCATCGCGGATGCGGTGAGGTAGGAACCGTCCGTACGCCGCCCCCGGCATACGGACGGCTCCAGTCCGGGGGACTACCAGTTCGCCTGGGTGGGGTGCGGGGGGAGTGGCAGCGACGTGGGGTGGATGACGTAGACGATGCCGCCCGAGTGGGGGATCCAGGCGTTTTCGAAGGCTTGGCGGTTGTAGATGGTGCGGACCTCGTCGTTGCTCTTGATCAGGTGCGAGGCGGGGTCGTTGACGACGACGTCACCGTCGATGGTGAAGCCGACGATCACCATCAGGTGGCCGTTGGTGCCGTAGCCGGCGCCGGGGAGTTCGCCGGCCTTGAACGAAAGCGACGCCACCAAAGGGATTCCGGCCTTGATGAACTGCTCGGCCTCGGTGAGGGAGCGCAGCCGGGTCACGAAAGCGTCCAGGCCGCGCGTACCGGCGTACGCGGTGTTGAACGGCCAGTTGCCGGCTCCGTCGTAGGCGTAGTCGAAGACCGAGCGGGCCGAGTGGTCGACCTGTGGATCCGCGTACGACGGGTCTACCCAAGCGGTCTCGGCAGGAGTCGGCCCAGCACCGTAGTAGTCGAGCACCATCGCAGTAGAGGTCGCTGAGCACCAGGCCTCACCACCGCCGTCCCACTGCGGGTACTGGCCGATGTGTGTCTCCTGCGAGTACGTCGGTACTGCGAGCACTCGTCCCCAAGCGCCTCCGCGGGGACTGACCGGCACTGTCGAGGTGGAGGGCAAGCGGGACGCCATAGCGCCTACAGAACGGAGTACGGGCGCAGCTGTTGTGCCAGCGAGGCGGTAGAGGGTCACCTTGAGGCGCCAGCTGTCCAGCGAATGGCCGGAGCGAGCTACGAAGGTGTCGACGGAGACGTTGCCGATCGTGTCGCGCTGACCGGGCACCGAGGTGCGGTGGATGTCACCGGAGGCGGTGTCGTCGCCGCTGTTCCAGCGACCGAGCACGTACCACTTGGTGGTGCTGCCTTGGTCGGAGTGACCTGACATGGCCACCTCGAGCCAGGTCCCGGCCGGCGTGGTGGCGTTCCAGGACGCGACCAGCTCGGTGAGCCCGAAGCCCGGATGCACTTCGGGTGAGACCCAGCTGGCCTGGTCGTAGGTCTTGGCGGTGCCGTCACCGAAGGGATCGACGTACGCCGTACTGCCGGTCGCGGACCCGAAGGTCAGGGCGTCGTCGGCGACCTCGGTGCCGGTGCTGGTGCCGGCCAGGAAGTCGGCCGACGACGTCCAGGTGTGGAAGTCGATCTCGCGTTCCGGCGACTTTGCGGTGCTCGGGGTGGCGCCGAGGGCGAGGACGACGAGACCGGCGATCAGGGTGCTGAAGGGGCGGGCGATCATCTTTCGACGGTAGACCCGCCGCCGCACCCTGTCGCGGTGAACGCGTGCCGCGAATCAATAATTCTTCGTCAATGACTTTCCGTCGTCGCCGAGCGGGCTTGCCACTCCTCGGCGAGCATCGCGAAGATCATGCCGTCGGCCCACTCGCCCTCGTGCAGTTCGGCCTTGACGAAGTGGGCTTCCAGGCGGAGGCCGAGGCGTTCCAGGAGATTCGCCGAGGCGGTGTTGGCGGCCCAGAGCTGGCCGATGATGCGGTGCATGCCGAGCTCTTCGAAGCCGAGCCGGAGCAGCTCGACCGCGGCCTCGGCGGCATACCCGTGGCCGTGCGACTCGGGATGGAACACGAATCCGATCTCGCCGGTCTTGTGCTCGATGCTGTTCACGAAAAGGGTGACCTCGCCGAGGTGCTGCCCGGTCTCGCGCAGGATCACGGCAAGCGTCAGCGCCTGACCGTCGGCGTTCATCGCTACGGCGGTCAGGCGCTTGGCGAGTGACTCGCGGACCTCTTCCGGCGTCTTCGAGTCGTAGAGCAGGAACCTGGTGACGTCGTCGTTGGACTGCAACTTCAACAGGTCGTCATAGTCGGATTCAAGGTAGTGGCGAAGAGTTAGACGGTCGGTCTCGATCGGCAGCACATCTCAAAGCCTAGGAGAGGTGTGCAAGCCAATAAAACAAGGTGGTTAGCCGTTGGCTAGGGCAACCAAGCGGGTCTGGTCGCCGTTGAAGCGGTCCTGGTCGATCGGGGTCGAGCTGTACTGCCAGATGGTGTGGTACGGCCAGCCACCCGGCAGGGTGCCCGGGGACGAGGCGTACTTCGCCACCCACAGCGGGTTGGTGCTGCTGAAGGCGGTGCTGTTGCCGGTGCAGCGCGTCCACCAGTCGAGGTTGGTGTAGATCGGGGCGTCGCGGCCGGTGCGCGACTTGTAGGTGTTCAGCCAGTCCCGGATCCAGCTGACCATCGATGCCTGGGACAGTCCGTAACATGTTGCACCGTAGGGGTTGTACTCGATGTCGAGGGCCCCCGGCAACGTCCGGCCGTCCCGGGACCAGGCGCCGCCGCGGTCGACGAAGTAGTTCGCCTGGTTGGCGCCGCTGGAGTCGTTCGGGGTGGCGAAGTGGTAGGCGCCACGGATCATGCCGACGTTGTAGGACCCGTTGTACTGCTGGGCGAAGTACGGGTTGGAGTAGTAGTTGCCTTCGGTCGCCTTCGAGTACGCGAACCGCTTGCCGGCGTTCCACTGCGCGGCCCAGTCGACGTTGCCCTGGTGACTGGAGACGTCGATGCCTTCGACGCTGGCGGCGGGTGCCATCACGGCCGGCTGGGCCGCGACGGCGGTGTCCTGACGCCAGCCCATGAAGGCGTCGCCGGCTTTGCTGATGCCGTGCTGCCGGGCCTCGGGGGTCGGCTGGTGCGCGGCCGGGGTGGGGGCGGAGCCTTCCGGTACCGGGGCAGCGTTGGCAAAGGTGGCGCCGGCCAAGGGGGTCAGGAACAGACCCAGGCAGGCGGCACCCGTGACGAGAGATCTCACGAGGAACCTCCAGAGAGCGATGAGGGGCGGACAGAGCGCTCAGCCGAAGTGTGACCCAGAGATCAGTAAGAAACAACCAGTAAATCGAAATTGGATGTGAGTATCTACCGAACTTTGTCCGAGGTCGCGGTGAAGGTGTTGCAGAGGGCGACGTTGCGGCTGTTGAAGCCACGGTTCATCCAGTAGGGCTGGACGTACTTGCTGCCGTGCGTCCGCTGGGTGTCCCACTCGTCGCCGGAGTTGTGCGAGATGAAGTTCCAGGCGTCCTTGTAGGCCCGCGAGACCGGCAGGGTCCCCTTGTTCGCGCCCTGGAAGACCGAGGAGAAGCAGGTCGCCTGGATCTCCATCCGGCGGTTGATCTCCAGCCGCGAGGCCTGGGTCGGGGCGTCGTACCAGAGCTCGTCGAACGCGTCCGAGATCCCGGTCAGGTTCTGCAGGTGATGGCCGTACTCGTGCGCCATCGTGTCGGCCATGTGGACCCGCACCCACATCCTGTTGACCCGGGGATTGTTGAAGTCCTGCACGTCGCTGCGGCCGTCGATGTAGATGGTCATGTTGGAGTCGCAGTAGTGCGAGCGGCCCGCGCTGCCACCACAGGGCGTCTGGCCGCCGCCGTTCATGGTGACGATGTTCGGCGGCCGGAAGACGTCCCGCCCGATCCGCACCTGCCGTGCCCAGGCCCGGTCCAGGCAGCCTTTCATCGCACGGTTGAAGGCGGTCTCACCGGCGATGCTCGAGGCGTTGGCGCCCGGCAGCCGGCAGCCGCTGGCCGGCTGGACCCCGGTCCGGTAGAAGGCGTCGCGGGTGACGATCTCGTAGTTCGTGGGCCGCCTGGGCGGTGGCGGGGTGGTCTTGGTGGGCTGCGGCGCTGTCGGCTGAGTAGTGGTGGGCGCCGTAGTCGGCTCAGTGGTCGGGAAGTAGGTGGGGTCGTCCGACGGGTCGCTGGTGGGCGTGTAGGTCCAGGACGGCTCGGGCTCGCTGTAGTCGTTCAGCTCGTGCTGCTTGTTGATGACGCCGAGGATGTACGCGCCGACCACGGCTACGCCGATGATGCCGAGCGGGAGAAGGATCAGCCACACCTTGCTCTTCTTCTTGGGCTGCTGAGGCCCACCAGGTCCACCCGGTCCCCAGCCGAAGCCGGGTCCGGGCGGAGGTCCGCCGAACTGAGGGCCTGCGTACGGCGTACCGGTGTACTGCTGTGGTGCGCCGTAGCCCTGTTGCGGGTACTGCGGCGCGCCCCACTGCTGTGGTGGGCCCTGGTAAGGCGGCTGACCGCCGTACGGCTGCTGGTTCGACAAGGTTCCTCCTCCGGCAGAACCGTATCTGCCAGAGGGTCAGGAAACCTGTGAGTTGGGTGCGAGGAAGGTATTGCACGCGGCGATGTTGCGGGTGTTGTAGCCGCGGTGGAACCAGTAGCCGTGGTTCCTCATCGTGCCGTGGATCCGCTCGCCGGTCGGGTCGTTCTCGTCGCCGGAGTGGTTCGTCCAGTAGTCCAGGCCGGACTTCATCAGCCCGGTGAACGGGTAGGTTGACTTGTTCGCGGCCAGGAAGATCCCGGCCAGACAGCTCGCCTGCAGCTCCAGCCGGCGGCTCTGCTCCCACTCGCCGGCAGTCGTCCCGGTCTCGTAGCCCAGCGACTGGGAGGCGTCCAGGATGCCGGTCAGCTTCTGCACGTGGTGGGCGTACTCGTGCGCCACGGTGAAGGCCATACCCGCCCGGAGCAGCGCTTGGTTCTGCGCGCCGCGGTACTGCGGGTAGCGCTGGGTGTCCGCGAAGCCGGCCATGTAGATGGTGCGGTTCGCTCCGCAGTAGAAGGACGTCGGCGCGTTCCCGGAGCACGGTGACGACACATGGGCGCTCATCACGATCGTCGTCGGCACCTGGAATGCCCACCCGCCGGCCCGGACCTGCCGCGGCCAGCCCCGGTCGGAGCAGCCCTTCACCACCAGGTAGTACTTGTTGGCGTTGGCGATGCTGGTCGCCCGGGCCTTCGACTCCCGGCAACCGATCCCCGGCTGCAGACCGGTCCGGTAGAACTTGTTCCGGCTGACGATCTCGTACGGCGTGGCCCGGCGCGGCGGAGGCGGTGACGTCTTGGTGGGCTTCGGCTGGGTCGACTGGCCCGTGGTCGGTTCCTCGGTCGGCTCGGTGGTCGCAGAGTCGGTCGGCTCGGTCGTGGCCGAGTACGTCGGCTGCGGATCGGCGTAGTTGCTGTGCCGGTGCTGCTTGGCGACCACGCCGGCGATCCAGAGGCCGGCAACGCCGACGAGCAGCACCAGCGGGAGGACGATCAGCCAGGCCTTGCTCTTCTTCTTCGGGGGCTGCTGCGGACCACCAGGGCCCCAGCCGAAGGCGTGCTGCTGAGGGGGATACGGCTGGCCGCCGTACTGCGGGGGTGGGTACTGCTGCTGGTACTGCGGCTGCTGTGAGTACTGCGGTTGTTGCGGCGGGTACTGCGGGGTGCCCCACTGCTGGGGTGGGCCCTGGTATGGCGGTTGCTGCGGGCCGCCGTACGGCTGCTGGTTCGACAAGGCGTCCTCCTCGGGCAGCACCGTACCTGTAGGCGGGGTTTGTCCCGCAGGTGACCGATCTGGGGTCAATTGTCAAGAGCACCCCCTTATCACCGTTACCCTTGATCGGTGACACTTCGCTTGTACGACACCGCGACAGCAGCAGTGAGGGATTTCGTACCGGTCCATCCGGGCAAGGTCGGGATCTACCACTGTGGGCTGACGGTGCAGGGTGCCCCGCACGTCGGGCACATCTACAAGGAGATCGTGTTCGACGTCCTCCGGCGCTGGTTCGAGCGCTCCGGGTACGAGGTCACCGTGATCGCGAACGTCACCGACATCGACGACAAGATCCTGGCCAAGTCCGCCGAGCGGAACGTGCCGTGGTGGGCGCACGCCTACGAGTTCGAGCGCGAACTGCACTGGGCGTACGACGTACTGGGCTGCCGCCCGCCGACCTACGAGCCGCGGGCGACCGGGCACATCCCCGAGATGATCGTGATGATCGGCGAGCTGATCGAGCGCGGGCACGCGTACGCCGCGACCGACGGCTCGGGGGACGTCTACTTCGACGTGAAGTCCTGGCCGGCGTACGGCGAGTTGTCGCACCAGCGGATCGACGACATGGAGGCGGCCGAGGACGCGGACCCGCGCGGCAAACGCGACCCGCGGGACTTCGCGCTCTGGAAGGGCTACACCGAGGGCACCCCGAAGACGGCCTCCTGGCCGACCCCGTGGGGTGACGGCCGACCGGGCTGGCACCTGGAGTGCTCGGCGATGGCCGGGAAGTACCTCGGGACCGAGTTCGACATCCACGGTGGCGGCCTCGACCTGCGCTTCCCGCACCACGAGAACGAGCTGGCGCAGTCCACCGCGGTCGGGCAGAAGTTCGCCCGGTTCTGGATGCACAGTGCGCTGGTCACCGCGGCCGGCGAGAAGATGTCGAAGTCCCTCGGCAACGGCGCCGTCGTACGGCAGGTCGTTGAGCAGGTGCGGCCGATCGAGCTGAGGTACTACCTGGTCAGCTCGCACTACCGGTCGGTGGTCGAGTTCTCGATGGCGGCGCTCGAGGAGTCCGCGACCGGGTTCCAGCGGATCGAGGGCTTCGTCGAGCGGGCGACCGAGGTGACCGGTGGAGTCGAGCCGGCCGCCGATGTGCCGCAGGCGTTCGCCGACGCGATGGACGACGACCTCGGGACGCCGGCCGCTGTCGCCGTACTGCACAACACGGTGCGGGACGGCAACAAGCTGGTCGCCGACGGCGATTCTCCTGCCCTGCAAGAGAATCTGGCGTCCGTGCGGGCGATGCTCGGTGTGCTCGGGCTGGACCCGCTGGCCGAGCCGTGGGCGTCGCGGACCGGCGGCAACGAAGAACTGACCGAAGTGGTCGACGGACTGGTGAAGGCGCTGCTCGACCAGCGTCAGGCCGCCCGCGAGCGCAAGGACTATGCCGCGTCGGACGAGATCCGCGACCGGCTCAAGGCGCTCGGCGTCGTCGTCGAGGACACCCCACAGGGTTCCCGGTGGACGATCGCCGCGCACCAATCAACCGAAGGAAACTGAAGTGCCAGGCAGTAGTCAACGCAAGGGTGCGATCCGCAAGAAGCGCGGCAACCCGACCGCCGGGTCCGGCGGCCGGGTCCGGCAGGGACTCGAAGGCAGGGGCCCGACGCCGAAGGCGGTCGACCGCACCAAGCACCCGGCGCACAAGCGGGCGAAGGCCAAGGAGCGGGCCGAGAAGCGCACCGCCGGCCGGCGCCCGGACCGCAAGGACACCGACGCGACCGTCGAGTGGGTGTACGGCCGGAACCCGGTCGTCGAGGCCTTGCGGGCCGGCGTACCGGTCAGCGCGCTGTATGTTGCCGAGGGCACCGAGCGCGACGCGCGGCTGCGGGAAGCACTGCTGATCGCTGTCGAGCACGGCATCTCGCTGCTCGAGGTGCCGCGGCCCGAGCTCGACCGGCTGACCAGCGGTGGTGCGCACCAGGGTCTCGCCGTGCAGATCCCGCCGTACGAGTACGCACACCCGGACGACCTGCTGCGGATCGCCCACGACAAGGACCAGGTGCCGTTGATCGTGGCGCTCGACGGCGTCACCGATCCGCGCAACCTGGGTGCCATCACCCGGTCCGCGGCGGCCTTCGGCGCCCAGGGCGTGCTGGTGCCGGAGCGTCGTACGGCGTCGATGACCGCGTCGGCCTGGAAGACCTCGGCCGGTGCCGCGGCCCGGATCCCGGTCGCCCGCTGTACCAACCTGAACCGCGCCCTGAAGTCCTACAAGGACGCCGGCCTGTTCATCGTCGGCCTGGACATGGGCGGCGAGGTCGAACTCCCCGACCTGCAGGCAGCCACCGACCCGATCGTCCTGGTCGTCGGCAGCGAAGGCAAAGGCCTGGCCCGGCTGGTCCGCGAGAACTGCGACATCATCGTCTCCATCCCGATGACCAGCGCCACCGAATCCCTCAACGCCGGCATAGCCACCGGCGTAGCCCTCTACGAAATCTCCCGCCGCCGCGGCCAGTAGCCCGACGCAGAACAGAACCCCGGACGAGATCGTCCGGGGTTCTGCTTGTCTGCAGGGGTCAGTAGACGCTGACGCCGTAGACGGAGAGGGGTTCGGTGACGGGCTGGAAGAAGGTGGTGCCGCCGGAGGAGCAGTTGCCGCTGCCGCCGGAGGTGAGGCCCAGGGCCTTCGTGCCGTCGAACAGTGCGCCGCCGGAGTCGCCGCCCTCGGCGCAGACGTTGGTCTTGATCAGACCGGTGACCGTGCCCTCGGCGTAGTTCACCGTGGCGTTGGTGCCGGTGACCGTGCCGCTGTGGACGTGGGTCGTGCTGCCGCTGCGCTTGACCGATTCACCGACGAAGGCGTTGGCCGCCGTGGTGATGTCCTGGGACGACCCGTTGTAGAGGTCGACCGTGCCGGGGTGGTTGGTGAACGACGTCGAGTACTTGACGATCGCGTAGTCGTTCCCGGGGAAGCTGGAACCGGCGGTGGTCCCGAGCAACGTGGTGTGGCCGGAGTTGGAGTACCAGCTGGAGGCGATGTTGCCGCAGTGCCCGGCGGTCAGGAAGTAGTAGACGCCGGCGCTGTTGCGGACGTTGAAGCCGAGCGAGCAGCGGTACTGGCCGCCGTAGATGGCGTCGCCACCGGCGATCCGCTTGCTCAGCTTGCCGGAGATCTTCTCCAGCGTGATCCGGCTGCCGAACTGCTTGGTGACGCCGGTGAGGGAGTTCAGCTTGGAGCCGGTCACGGTGTCGTCGTACGACACGATGATCCGGCCGTCGGGAAGCGTCACCCAGGCGGTGCCGGGGATCGACGCATCTTTGCTCAACGTGGAGGTGATACTGCCCGCCGACACCTTGGACAGGTCGACGGGGGCCGCCGTCGCCTGGGTGGCCATCAGGGCAGTGGTGGCCGCGAGCCCGGCGGTGGCCAGGACGGCAGCGGTACGGCGGATGCGGATGAACTTCACGGTTCAGCCTCCTCACGATGAGGACGCGCTCGGGGCGGGTGCGTCCTTGACTTAACCGTGACAAAACCTACCGAAAACTGTCACAAAGTAAACAGCCAATTCCGCAGGGTAAGGGTTATCCTCCGCCGCGCCGCGCAAATCTCACGTCCTGTGAATCGTGTTCACCAGGTGCAGTCGCTCATCGCGTGACTTCGTACCGGACCGTCGAGGTCAGCTCCTGCCTGCCGCCGGCGACCTTCGCGTGGTCCACGTCGACCGCCACCCGGTCGTCGTCGACCACCACGGTCATCACACCGTTCCCGAACCACGGCCCGTACGCCGTACGCCAGCTGGCCGCGACATCACGCACCCCGGCCGACTTCGCCAGCTTGTGCAGAAGCGCCGTCATCCAGCGGGAGTCGAGCAACTTGTTCGCCAAGGCGATGTGCCGGCCCACCGGGTTGCGGAACGGGGACATGGTGAGCTGGCGGATCGCCGTACCGGGGTGTTCGACGGCCTCCAGGGAAGCTTCGGCCACGTAGCTGCAGTGCACGTCGCCGGACAGCATGAGGATCGAGGCCGGCGGGTTCTCGCCGCGGACCAGGTCGGTCAGCAGATCGGTGACGTCGTCGAACGACTTCCGGAACGATGCCCAGTGCTCCAGATCCATCCCTTGCCGGATGTCCTCGCCGATCCCGGCCGCCCGGCGACCCCAGGCGCCGGACGCGACCGCCTCGTTCCAGCCCTCCAGGTGATGCAGGCCGGGGCTGAGCAGGAACGGCAGCGTCGAGGCGAGCAGCAGATGGTTGATCGGCTCGGTCGCACCGACGGTGTGCCGACGGACCCACTCCCATTCGTGCTGGTCGACCATCGCGCGCCGCTCCGGCTGGAGATCGCGGGAGCACCGCGAGTCGACCGCGACCAGCCGCACGCCTTTCGACCGGGCACCGAAGTCGCGGTAGAAGCTCCACCGGGTGGAGACCGGGTCATCGTCGGCCTCCCAGGCGAACGCGTCCAGGTAGGAGCTGCGTTCGTCCTCGTCGTCGAGCGCACGCATCGCGGCGTACGTCGGGTCCTTCTCGAGCTGCTCCGGCGACAGGTTGCCGAGGTGTTGATAGACCCAGTACGAAGCGTAGGCGCCGACGACCCGGTCGTGCCACCACGGTTGCGCTGTGACCCAGCGACGCCAGCTGAGCGAGGTGTTCCAGTCGTCTCGCAGGTCGTGATCGTCGAGCAGCATGCACAGCGGCACGGTCGAGAAGAGCCAGCGCACCGCCGGGGTCAGCCACGCGTCGTCGTACAGCCAGGTGTACTCCTCGAAATTGCCGATCTCGTCGGCCACCTCGGTGTCCTGCCGCCCGCCATGTGCTTGACGCAGCTTGGCCAGTACTGCGTCCGACGGGTCGTCCGCGTACACCTGGTCGCCGAGCAGCAGGAGCGCGTCGGGCCGGTCCTCGTCACTGCCGGCCATCCGCTCGGCCAGTGCGACGAGGGCATCCGGGCCGAACTCCTTGAAGCCCTGCTCGTCGAAGGGTGCTGACCGACGGCACGACCCGAAGGTCAGCCGGAAGCTTCCGTCTGCCCGCGGGGTGCGGATCACGCTCGGTCCGTACGGGCTGTCGGCCAGGGGCCAGACTTGGTTGCCGTTCAGCTTCACCTCGTACGGCGTCTCGCTCGCCGACTGCAGTCCCTCGATCAGTACCAAGGCGTAGTGATGACCGTGCACCGACCAGGTCGGCGTTTTGTGGCCGAGGATCTCCACCTCGCACGGCTCGTCGGTCTCGACCCAGACAGTCGCCCGCGTCTCGTCGACGTACCGGAGCAACGGTCCTAGCTTGAGCTGCATCCTCCCAACGCTAGCGAGTGCGGCAAGTTCAGTCGTGGCGGAGGGCGAAAGGGAAGGAAGGCGGGGTGAGGAGACTCAGTCGTGCCGGAGTGAGTGGAGGACGAAGGAGGCGAGCTCCCGGTAGGCCTCGGCGTCGCTCAGGCCGGTGCGGCGGGCGATGTCGCCGCGCTGGATCGCCTGCATGGTGTGCGCGATCATCTCGGCGGCGAAACCGATGTCGACCGGCCGGAACGCCTTCGCGGCGATTCCTTCCTCGATCAGCGTCCGGACCCGGTCGGCCGCGATCCGGGTGTTCCGCTCGTACACCGACCGGGCCGGCGCGAACGTCGCCACGTCGTCCAGGAAGGTCCGGCTGGCCGGCCGGAGCGCGTCGGCGACCGCGTTGAGGTACGCCGCGATCCGGCGGTCCGGCCGGGTCTGTTTGGCGACCGCGGACTCGACCTCGGCGGTGGCATTCTTGAAGTAGTGCTTCACCACCTCGACGGCGAGCTGTTCCTTGCTCGGCGCCAGGGCGTACAGGGTCGTTTTGCTGCAGCGCAGCTCGGCCGCCAGGTCGTCCAGGGTGAATCGGCTGAAGCCCTGGGTCAGGAACAGGGACAGGAGCCGGTCGAGCAGCTCGGACTGCCTGCGCGTGCGGCGCCCGGGGACGACTGTTGTCATATCGAGACAGCATAGAACGATACGGAACTTTGGTCTTCAGTATCAATGGGAGTATCATTTCGGCGAGCCTTGAGAGGGGTGCCTGATGGCTGTCGATCGCTTGCTGCCGACCGAGGAATCCACCGACCTGCTGGCGCTGGTGCGTGACCTGTGCGAGCACGAGCTCACGCCGTACGCCGCCAAGGCCGAGGAGACCGAGTCGTTCCCGCGGGACGCCTTCCGGACCATCGGCAAGGCCGGCCTGCTGGGACTGCCCTATCCGGAGCAGTACGGCGGCGCCGACCAGCCGTACGAGGTCTACCTCCAGATGCTCGAGGAGATCGCGGCTGCCTGGATGACCGTCGGCGTCGGAGTCTCCGTGCACACGATGACGAGCTACGCCGTCGCAACCTTCGGTACGCCGGACCAGCGCGAGCTCCTGCTCCCCGACATGGTCGGCGGTAACCTGCTCGGTGCCTACGCGCTCTCGGAGCCGCAGGCCGGTTCGGATATCAGCGGGATGACAACGAAGGCCGTCCGGGACGGCAACGACTACGTGCTGACCGGCACGAAGTCCTGGATCACACACGGCTCGCACGCCGACTTCTACACGACCTTCGCGCGGACCTCGGGCGATCCGAAGCACGGCATTTCCGCCTTCCACGTGCCGGCAGCGACGCCCGGCCTCAGCTTCGGTGCGCCCGAGCGGAAGATGGGCCTGACCGGGTCCACCACGACGACGGTCAACTTCGACAACGTCCGGGTGCCGGTGGCGAACCGGATCGGCGAAGAGGGTTCCGGGATGCGGATTGCCTTGTCCGCGCTCGACTCCGGCCGGCTCGGGATCGCGGCCTGTGCGGTCGGCCTGGCGCAGGCGGCGCTCGACCTCGCCGCGTCGTACGCGCAGGAGCGGCAGCAGTTCGGTCACCCGATCTCCGACTTCCAGGGCCTCCAGTTCCTGCTCGCCGACATGGCCGCGGCGACCGAATCGGCCCGTTCGACGTACCTGCAGGCAGCCCGTCGGCGCGACCTCGGCCGGCCGTTCACCCAGCAGGCGGCGATCGCCAAGCTGGTCTGCACCGACAATGCGATGAAGGTGACCACGGACGCCGTCCAGGTGCTCGGTGGCTACGGTTACACCCGGGAGTTCCCGGCCGAGCGGTACATGCGCGAGGCCAAGGTGACCCAGATCTTCGAAGGCACCAACCAGATCCAACGTCTCGTCATCAGCCGCGACCTTCTCAGGAGTGTTCGATGAAGCTTGGCCCGTCCGATGTCGTTCTCGTCACCGGTGGCGGTTCCGGGCTCGGAGAGGCGACCGTACGCCGGTTCGCCGCGTCCGGCGCCGGTGTGGTGATCTGCGACCTGCCCTCCTCGGCGGGCAAGACGATCGCCGAGGAGCTCGGCTCTCGGGTGCGCTTCGCGCCGACCGATGTGACCGACGAAGCGGCGGTGGCTGCCGCGCTGGATGTGGCCGCCGAGCTGGGTGCTCTGCGCCTGGTCGTCACCTGCGCCGGCATCGCCACCCCCGGCCGGGTCGTCGGCCGCAAGGGTCCGTTGCCGCTGGCAACCTTCCGGCAGGTGATCGAGGTCAACCTGATCGGCACCTTCAACGTGCTCCGGCTGGCCGCCGAGCGGATGGCCGCGCTCGGGCCGGACGAGGACGGTGACCGTGGCGTCGTGGTGATGACCGCCTCGATCGCGGCGTACGATGGCCAGATCGGCCAGGCGGCGTACGCCTCCAGCAAGGGCGCCATCGTCGCCCTCACCCTGACCGCCGCCCGCGACCTCGCCGACAAGGGCATCCGGGTCGTCACCATCGCCCCCGGCACGATGGAAACCCCGATGCTCGCCGGCCTTCCCGAAGACGCCCGCAAGGTCCTCGAGCAACAGGTCCCGCACCCGGCCCGCCTCGGCCGCCCCTCCGAGTACGCCGCCCTCGTCGACCACATCCTCACCAACCAACTCCTCAACGGCGAGGTCATCCGCCTCGACGGCGCCCTCCGCATGCCCCCGCGCTGAAACTCCCCTGTGGACAACCCCGGATCAGGTTCCACCGACGGATAACTTCTCTGCCGAATCGACCAAGCGATTCACCGCAGAGAAGGTGTCTGACAAATATGTACTATCATGTTGCGATGGCTGAGATTCCGGTACGGATGTTGAACCAGGAGACCGCGAGGGTCCTCGCCCGGGTGAAGCAAGGCGAGGAGATCGAGATCACCGAGCGAGGCGCGGTGATCGCACGCCTGGTGCCCGCCAGCCCGTCGCCGGTCACGCGTCTGCTGGAGACCGGCAAACTACGAATGCCGCGTGTGACGGGTCAGATGCCACATCCTCGAGGTCCTCTGCGCACAGGGCCGCGAAGCGATGAGGTGCTGGCAGAGATGCGCGCCGACGAGCGGTACTGATGATCTACTTCGATACCGCGGCACTGGTGAAGCTGATTTGCCACGAGGCAGAGTCGGATGCGCTCGTGGACTGGATCGCGGACCACGCGGACGAGCTGTTGGTTTCCTCGGCGATCGCCGAGGTCGAGGTTCCGCGCGCCGTACGACGAGTTGAACCGGCTCTCCTCGCCAATGTTTCGGGAGTACTCGGCCGGATCGCGGTCTACGAGATCGACGAGGTAGTTCGAACCACCGCAGCCGCCTATGAGGAAACCGGCCTCCGCTCACTCGACGCAATCCACCTGGCCACTGCAGACGCCGTACTGGCTGAAGATCTGACCGCATTCGTCACCTACGATCGCCGCTTGCTCGCCACCGCAGAAAAGCTCGGCCTGCCCGTTGTGAGCCCCGGAGCCTGACCGGCTCAGGTCCACTTCGGGGGTTGAGGGCCGAAGACCAGCTCGTAGACGGGGTGGATGAAGGTCGACTGCTGATGGATACCGGTGAGGAGTGGCTGGGCGATCTGTGCGGTCAGTTGGCGCAGGGTCTCGCCGTCGTCCATGCCGTTGAAGTGGCAGCCGTTGTAGCGCATCAGGACCTCTTGATCGCGCTCGCTGCCGTGGACGGTGAGGACCATGATCTGCGTCCGTAGCTGTCGAGACAGTCCTCGACGTTCGGGCCGCTGCCTTCCGGGGCGGTGGTGATGGCGTTCACCAGAGTCTGCGCGGCTTCGCCGGCAATCGTTGAGCTTGCGATCAAAGGCGCATTCCGGTTGTCGAAGCTCGGATTGGTTCGCACCCGGATGGCGTACCTGGCGATAGAGATCGACTCGACCGATCCGATCGATGCCAGACCTCCGGTGGGGGCCGGTCGGCCCTGCGGTGTGTGGGCGAGCGGATGATCCGGCGTACAGCCGTTGACGTCTCTGCCGTCGATCACCCGGGCCGAAGCGAAGATCCGTCCTCTGAGAGTGTCGTCATCGCTGAGGACGGTGACCAGTACGCCGTCCACGCTGCGCGTCTCCTCGGTCCACCCGTGGTCGGCTGATCGAACGCCGGGTGTCCGGGACCCGCTTGCTATCCCACGGTCTGCGAGCCTGGCCTCCGCGGCCGCACCCCTGCTCCTAGCGCCGAACCACAGGTAAGAGGCCCGGTAGACCAGCTCGGGGTACGGGTCACGACATCCGATGGCCAGGATCGCCCCCGGCCGACCGACGTACGGCGGCCGCAGTTCCCTCACCAGACAAGGCGGTCCACCGCAGCCCTGCGCCGCGCAACAGGCTGTTATCGCCGGCCGGTGACTAGGGGCCGAAGTTTTGTCTGGAGAGCGTCGGAGGTGAAGACGCGGAGCAGCACCGTCTGCTCGTCGTAGTTGATAAACCGGGGACAGCTGTCCTGACCGGAGGACGTCCCGGGGAGAACGAAGGCGGCGACCTTCTGGCCGGTGCGTGCGGTGCGGACCACTGCCTGGTAGGTCGCTTCGCGGATCGGGAGGGTCAGGGGCCTGGGGTTGTAGTCACAAGCCACGCGACCGGCGCTTGCGCCCGGGGTGGCGGTGATGCAGATGATCAGCTGGATGCGCGTCTTGTCGAGCTCACCGTTGTAGCTGCTGGCGGCATCCCACTTCTCCGGCAGAGCGACGTCCGTCGCCTCGGCGTCCGGCGGGAGCGACCGATTGAGGGCGATCGGGTGAAGCCCAGGACCGCTGAACTGCGCGGCGCTCGGGCTGAGCACGTAGCGCTGCGGTTTCTCGCAGGCCAGCCGGAGGGATGGTGCCTCCAACCCGCTCTTCGGTGCAGCCAACGGTGTGGTCGGCCCGCCTGGTACGCCGGTTGGCAAGCTGCAGGGTGAGGTGAAGGTCAGATCCACCTGATCGATGAAGCGGAGGTTCAGCTCGACCGTGAATCCATCCATGCTCCGTCCCGTGACGGTCCGCACGTCGTCAGCCGTCCTTTCGGTGACGCTGAATCCGTTGCTGGTCAGCCAGTTTTTGATCGGGATGAAATGCGGATCCGAGTGCTCTGCACCGACCGCGAGTCCGGCTGCCCAGGTCCTACCGACACCCGGGCAACCGGTAGCCTCCGCCAGGTCGCTCTCCCGTGCCTGCGGGGCCACCTCGTCCTTCACCCGCTCGACGTAGGCCTTCAACCGCGTCACGGAGTCCTCTTGCCGAACCTTCGGCCCGTCGTCACGGCCTTTCCCGTCCGGCGCACAGGACGCCAGTACTACGGCGCTGAGGAGCGCGGCTGCCAACCGGAGACTCTGCACCGGGCCATCTTTGCTGAGCAGAGTTCGAAGACGGCAGGTTGGCCTGAACCGGTCAGTCGAGGTCGGGGTCGACTGTGCTTCCGGGTGGGGGTGCCGGTGGGAGGGTCAGCTTTTCGTCGGGCTTTGCCGCCAGGACGTCGTCTACGTAGGAGCGGGCGGCTTCCATGGTGTCTATTTCGTGGCCGGCTTGTTCGGAGAGGAACCAGCGGTGTTCGAGGACCTCGTGGAAGACCTCGGCCGGTTCGAGTTTGCGGTTGAGGTTGCGGGGGACCGAGCGGACGACTGGTTCGAAGACGTCGGTCAGCCATTGGTGGGCGACGATCTCTTCGTCCTCGTTCTGCTGGTCGGTCGCGGCCGCGAAGGAGTCGAGGTCGTTCAGCAGGCGGCGGGCCTGGTTCTCCTCGACGTCGAGACCGGTGAGCCGCAGCAGGCGGCGGCTGTGGTGGCCGGCGTCGACGACCTTCGGCTGGATCCGGACCTGGCTGCCGTCCCAGTCGGTGATGATGTCGATCTCGGCGACGTCGAAGCCGAGCTCGTTCAGCCGCCGGATCCGCGAGTCGAGCCGGTGCATCTCGTCGGTGTGGAACTCCTCCGGCGCGGTCAGCTCCTTCCAGAGCGCCTCGTACCGCGCGGTGATGGAGTGGATCGTCTCCAGCGGGTCGATGTCCGAGTCGAGCAGACCGCCCTCCTCCAGGTCGGACAGCTCGCCGAACAGGTTGATCTCGGCGGTGTACAGATCATGGGCGCGCTGACCATCGGAGATGTCCTGATGCAGCTCGCCGGTCTCCGCATCGACCAGGTACGCCGCGAAGGCGCCCGCGTCGCGCCGGAACAACGTGTTCGACAGCGAGCAGTCACCCCAGAAGAACCCGAGCAGGTGCAGCCGCACGATCAATGCGACCAGCGCGTCGATCAACCGGTTGACCGTGTCCGGCCGGAGTGTGGACGAGAACAGCGCCCGGTACGGCAAGGAGAACTGCAGGTGCTTGGTCACCAGGATCGAATCGAGCGGCTCCCCGTTGCGGTCGAGCCGGTCGGTGATCACGCCGACGGGTTCGACGGACGGCGAGTCGAGCCGTTCGAGATCCCGCAGCAACCGGTACTCGTGCATGGCGAGGTGTTCCATCACCTCTTTGATCGCGTAGACCGTGCCGCCGACCCGGACGAAGCGGACGACGTGCCGGGAGATACCGCGGGGCAGAGCGACCAGCTGGTCCTCCGGCCAGTCCTCCAGAGGGATGTCCCAGGGGAGCGAGAGCAGGCCGGTGTCCGGGCGAGTGGCGACGAAGCGAGGCACCCGCCCAGTGTGTCAGCTTCGGCCGGGAGAATGTTGAGCATTCAGGAGCTGAACCGGCAAGCGCAAGTGGACGCAAATTCTTGCGGATAATGGCGTACTGTTTGCGTTATGACACGTCGTCTTGCAGAGGTGGCCAAGAAGGTCGGTGTGAGTGAAGCGACGGTGAGTCGCGTGCTGAACGGGAAGCCGGGGGTCTCTGAGGCCACCCGCGAGGCGGTGCTGACCGCGCTCGACGTGCTCGGTTACGAGCGGCCGACCCAGTTGCGCGGCGACCGCGCCCGGCTGGTCGGCCTGGTGCTGCCGGAGTTGCAAAACCCGATCTTCCCGGCGTTCGCCGAGGTGGTCGGCGGGGCGCTCGCCCAGCAAGGTTTCACCTCCTTGCTCTGCACCAGGACGGTCGGCGGTGTCTCCGAGGCCGACTACGTGGATCTGCTCCTCCAGCAGCAGGTCTCGGGGGTCGTGTTCGCCGGTGGCTTCTATGCCCAGGCCGATGCGCCGCACGCGCACTACGAGCTGATCCAGGAGCGCAAGCTGCCGACCGTGCTGGTCAACGCGGCCGTCGACCACCTCGGGTTCCCCCAGGTCTCGTCGGACGACGTGGTCGCGGCCGAGATGGCGATCGGGCACCTGCGCGCGCTCGGGCACCAGAAGATCGGCATGGTGCTCGGCCCGCGTGACCACATCCCGTCCCGGCGGAAGCTGGACGCCTTCCTGAACTCGCCCGAGGCCGACCCCGAGCTGGTCGAGCACACGATGTTCTCGCTCGAGGGCGGGCACGCCGCAGCCACCCGGCTGGTCAAGCAGGGCGTCACCGGCATCGTCTGCGCGAGCGACATCCTGGCGCTCGGGGCGATCCGCGCCGTACGCCGGGCAGGGCTCAATGTGCCGGACGACGTCTCGGTGATCGGGTACGACGACTCGGCGATGATGAACTGCACCGATCCGCCACTGACCACGGTCCGGCAGCCGATCGACGCGATGGGCCGGGCGGCCGTGGACATGCTGGTCGCCCTGATCGAGCGGGCCGCCGTACCGGCCGACGAGCTGCTGTTCGAGCCGGAGCTGGTGGTCCGGGCCTCGACCGCCCGGATGAAGGCCGCCGTGCCGGCGAGCTGACAGACCACCCGGTGAGCTAGGCAGACCGGCGAGCTGACAACGACAGACAGATCAGAACCTGAACAAGTACGTGTGGTAATCACCTGACCACAAAGGGCCAGAGTCGCGCCAACGCGGCTCTGGCCCTTTGCTATACCTGCAAGTTCCGCAAAGGAGTCACGTTTTTGCAACTTGAGGTTGAAGTATTGCGCTGATCCGGTCAGATTGCCTACGGTGTGGCCCACATCAGAGGGGCGGGACGGATGTCGCCCTCGCCAGCAGAAGGGCAGATCGATGAGGACTAGCCAACGCAGGGCGCTGAGCTTGCTGCTCGTGGCAGGGCTTGGCCTGGCGGCCGCGTCCTGTGGATCGGACGACAAGCCGGCGGCGCAGAGCTCGGGGGGAGCCGACGCCAAGGTGACCATCACGGTCGGCTGCGAGCCGCCGAAGAGCAACCCGAAGGAACGGGCCGGCTGGGAGGAGGACGTGAAGACCTTCCAGGGCCTGCACCCGAACATCACCATCGAGAGTAAGGATGCGTTCCCCTGCATCAACCCGGACACCTTCCAGGCGAAGCTGGCGGGCGGCACGCAGGAAGACGTCTTCTACGTCTACTACACGGACGTGCAGAAGATCATCAAGGCCAAGCAGGCCGCCGACATCAGCCAGTACGTCGGCAGCGTGAAGGCGCTCGCGGACGTCCGGCCGGACGTCAAGGGTGTCTTCAACGACGGGGACAAGACGTACGGCGTCCCGCGCAACAACTACAACATGGGCCTGGTCTACAACCGCAAGCTGTTCACCCAGGCCGGGCTGAACCCGGATGCCCCGCCGAAGACGTGGGCCGAGGTGCAGGAGGCGGCGAAGAAGATCTCCGCGCTCGGGCCCGGCTACACCGGCTTCGGTGAGTACTCCGCGGGCAACACCGGCGGCTGGCACTTCGCCGCCTCGCTGTACGCCCGGGGCGGGTCGATGGTGAGTGACGACGGCAAGAGCGCCGCGTTCAACAGCCCCGAGGGCAAGGCCGTGCTGGAGAACCTGAAGCAGATGCGCTGGAACGACAACAGCATGGGCACCAAGCAGCTGCTGCAGTGGGAAGACCTGATGCGGATGATGGGTTCGGGCAAGCTCGGCATGATGATCGGTGCGCCGGACGTCGTGCAGTCGGTGAACAACGACTTCCAGGGCAAGTTCGACGACTACGGCGTCGCCGCCGTGCCGGAGTCGGAGGGCAAGTCGTCGCTGAGCGGTGGCGACGGCTACATGTTCAACCCGAAGGCGAGCCCGGAGAAGATCAAGGCCGGACTGCTCTGGCTGGAGTTCCACGAGCTGACGCCGGGCAAGGGCCAGTTCAACTACGCGCGGGCCAAGGAGCAGGGCCGTCCGGTCGGCCTGCCGATCCCGGATCTGTTCGGCGACTCCGCGCCCGGCAAGGAGATTGTTGCCCTGCGCAAGCAGTACGCTACCGTGCCGGTCGACCACTTCACGCCGTACGTGACTGCTCAGGCGAGCATCACCAACAAGCTCGAGCCGCCGAAGGCGCAGGAGCTGTACGCCGTCCTCGACGTGGCGATGTCCGCGGTCCTCACCCGGAAGGACGCCGACATCGACAAGCTCCTGGCGGACGCCTCTTCGAAGGCGGACAAGATTCTCGCCAAGAACAGCTGATGGCGGTACTGACCGCGAAACCGCCGGTGCGCCGCTCCCTTCCCCAGGGAGCGGCGCGCCGCGCGGTCGGCAGGAACCTCACGGCGTACGGGTTCCTCTGCGGCGCCTTGATCTGTTTCGCCTTCTTCTCCTGGTATCCGATGATCCGCGAGATCATCCTGAGCTTCCAGAGCACCAACTTCGTCGACCCGGCCAAGTGGGTCGGCCTGGACAACTTCAAGACCGTCTTCGCCGACTCTGCCTTCAAGGCCGCCTGGCTGAACACGGCCGCCTTCAGTGGGCTCGCACTGATCGTCGGGTACGCGATCCCGTTCGTGCTCGCCATCATTCTGAACGAGCTGCGGCACGCGAAGGCGTACCTGCGTTTCGTGGTCTACCTGCCGGTGATGCTCCCGCCTGCCGTCGGAGTGCTGCTCTTCAAGTGGTTCTACGATCCGGGCGCCGGCCTGTTCAACCAGATCCTCGACGGCTTCGGCGTCCCTCCGCTGAGCTGGCTGGACTCCACCAGTACGGCGTTGATCTCGCTCGTCATCGTCTCGACCTGGATGAACCTCGGCACCGGCACGCTGATCTACCTGGCCGCGCTGCAAAGCATCCCGGGTGAGCTGTACGAGTCGGCCGAGCTGGACGGCGCCGGACTCTTCCGCCGCGTCTGGCATGTGACGATCCCGCAGACCAAGCTGATCCTGCTGGTGATGCTGCTCCTGCAGGTCGTCGCCACCATGCAGGTGTTCATCGAGCCGTACCTGCTGACCGGCGGTGGGCCGGAGAACGCGACCGTGACGGTGGCATACCTGATGTACCAGTACGCCTTCAACTTCGGCGACTTCGGTGGCGGTGGTGCGCTGGGCCTGATGCTGATGGTCGTACTGATGGTGTTCTCGGCGATCTACCTGCGGATCTCGCGGGACAACCAGAGCTAGGGGCGACGATGACCACCACACTGAATCGACCACCGTTGCTCAAGGCAACCACGCCTGCCCCGGCGCTCCGTAGTACGAGAAGGAAGAAGGACCGCAGCTACGAGACGCGCAGCCTGGTCTCGCCGATGTCGTTGCAGACCTGGCACGGCAAGCTGGTCTACTGGACCGTCCTGGTCGTCGTCGTGATCGGGTTCACCCTCGCCTTCGTGTTCCCGTTGTACTGGATGGTGACCGGCGCGCTGAAGTCGCCGGAGGAGTTGGCGCAGATTCCGCCGAGCTTCTTCCCCAAGCACTTCGACTTCGGCGTCTACGCGGACGCCTGGGACCAACTGCAACTCGGCGTCTTCCTGAAGAACACTGTCCTGTACGCCGGGGGCGCGTGGATCTTCACGCTCGCGGTCGACGTGACTGCGGCGTACGCGCTCTCCAAGCTCCGTCCGTACTTCGGCAAACTGATCCTCGGACTCATGCTGGCCACGTTGATGATCCCGCCGATGGTGCTCCTGTTGCCGACCTACCTGGTGGCGAAGGACGTCCCGCTGTTCCACTTCGATCTGCTCAACACCCCGTGGGCGATCTGGTTGCCGGCGGCCGCGAACGGGTTCTTCATCTTCCTGCTCAAGCGGTTCTTTGACTCGATCCCGCGCGAACTGCTGGAGGCGGCCGAGATCGACGGCGCGTCGCCGATGCGGATCCTCTGGTCGATCGTGCTGCCGGTCTCCCGGCCGATCCTCGGCGTCGTCTCCATCCTGTCGGTGGTGACGGTCTGGAAGGACTTCGTCTGGCCGCTGCTGGTGCTGCCGGAGACCGACAAGATGTCGATCAGCGTCGGCATCGCGTCGCTGTCCGCGCAGATGCCGCAGAACGTGCTGATCGCGTCGCTGGTGATCGCCAGTCTGCCGACCATCCTTGTTTTCTTCGTGTTCCAGCGCAGCATCATGGCGGGTCTCACCGCCGGAAGCCTCAAAGGCTGATCCCCTCACTCACCCCCTAAGGAGAAAGCAATGTCGGATACATGGTGGCGCGGAGCCGCGATCTACCAGGTCTACCTCCGAAGCTTTGCCGACGGCAACGGTGACGGGATCGGCGACCTCGCCGGGCTGCGGGCGAAGCTGCCGTACCTGGCCGAGCTCGGCGTCGACGCGATCTGGCTGAACCCGTGGTACCCGTCGCCGATGGCCGACGGCGGGTACGACGTGGCCGACTACCGCGCGATCGAGCCGAGTTTCGGGAGCCTGGCCGAGGCGGAGGCGTACATCGCCGAGGCGCACGCGCTGGGCATCCGGACCATCATCGACATCGTCCCGAACCACGGCTCGGACCAGCAGGACTGGTTCGTCGCCGCCCTGGCCGCCGGACCCGGATCGCCCGAGCGGGAGCGGTTCATCTTCCGCCAGGGCCGGGAGGGCGGGCTGCCGCCGAACGACTGGCAGTCCATCTTCAACGGGCCCGCCTGGACGCAGGTGCCGGACGGGGAGTGGTACCTGCACCTGTTCGCCCCGGAGCAGCCGGACTTCAACTGGCGCAATCCGGAGGTGGTCGAGGAGTTCCACGCCATCCTGCGGTTCTGGCTGGACCGCGGTGTCGACGGGATCCGGATCGACAGCGCGGCAGTGCTCTTCAAGGATCTGGACAGCGTCGAGGAGTCGTACACCGATCACGACGAGGTGCACGAGGTCTACCGCGGCTGGCGGCAGATCACCGACTCGTACGAGGGCCGCTTCCTGGTCGGCGAGATGTGGATGCCGGACCAGGAACGCTTCGCGCTCTACCTGCGCCCGGACGAGATGCAGACCGCGTTCAACTTCGACTTCCTGTCCCGCCCGTGGGACGCCGCCGAACTGCGCGAGTCGATCGACCTCACATTGACCACGCACGTGCCGATCGGAGCACCGCCGACCTGGGTGCTCTCGAACCACGACGTGACCCGGCCGGTCACGAAGTACGGGCGTCCGGACACCTCCTTCTCCCACCAGGACCGTAAGCACGGGATGGTCACCGACCCGGTCCTCGGTGAGCGCCGGGCGCGCGCGGCTGCCCTGCTCGCGATGGCGCTGCCGGGCGGGCTGTACGTCTACCAGGGTGAGGAGCTCGGCCTGCCCGAGGTCGAGAACCTGCCGGACGAGCTGCTCCAGGACCCGCTCTGGGCGCGCTCGGGCGGCACCGATCGCGGCCGCGACGGCTGCCGCGTCCCGATCCCGTGGTCCGGCAAGGAGCCGCCGTTCGGTTTCGGATCCGGTACGCCGTGGTTGCCGCAACCCGCCGACTGGAAGAACCTCACCGTCGAGTCCCAGCACGACGACCAGAACTCGATGCTGACCCTCTACCGCACCGGCCTGCGCATCCGGCGTACCGAACTCGGCGACGGCACCCTCACCTGGCTCGACTCCGAACCCGGTGTCCTCCTCTTCGCCCGCGACTCCGGCCTCAAATGCCTCGTCAACCTCAGCCCGGCGCCGGTCGCCCTCCCCGAGCACACCGCCCTACTACTCAGCAGCAACCCGCTGGAAGACGGCAAACTCCCCACCGACACAACAGCCTGGTTCCGCTGAAAGCCACCGACGCACGGAGACGCCCACCTGCCGTCTCCGTGCGTCGGTCTGTTCAGTTCAGGGGCTGGAAGCGGCGCAGTCGCAGGCTGTTGGTGACTACGAAGACTGAGCTGAAGGCCATCGCGGCGCCGGCGAGCATGGGGTTGAGGAGGCCAGCCGCAGCCAGGGGGAGGGCGGCGACGTTGTAGGCGAAGGCCCAGAACAGGTTGCCTTTGATGGTTCGCAGCGTACGGCGGGACAGGCGGATCGCGTCGGCTGCCGACCTCAGGTCGCCGCGCACCAAGGTGAGGTCGCTCGCCTCGATCGCCACATCGGTCCCGGTGCCCATGCTCAGCCCGAGATCTGCCTGAGCCAGCGCAGCGGCGTCGTTCACGCCGTCGCCGACCATCGCGACCACCCGGCCTTCGCTCTGCAGCTTCTTCACCGCATCGACCTTGTCGGCCGGCAGCACTTCGGCGATGACCTCGTCGATGCCCACCTCGGCCGCGACCTTCTGCGCCACGGCCTCGTTGTCGCCGGTCAGCAGCACCGGCCGAAGTCCCAACGCCCGCAGCTGTTTGATCGCCTCGGCCGAACTCGGCTTCACCGTGTCGGCGACGACGAGCACGGCGCGCGCCTTCCCATCCCAGCCGACTGCGACCGCAGTACTGCCCTCAGCCTCCGCGTGCTCCTTGGCATGTGCGAGCTCGTCAGGTAGGTACTGACTCCACTCCTCCAGGAGCTTAGTGCGCCCGACAAGCACCGCATGCCCGTCCACAATCCCTTGCACGCCAAGGCCTTCGACGTTTCCGAAGTCCTCGACCTCGGGCAACTTACCAACCTCATCAGCGGCCCCGCGAGCCACCGCTTGAGCGATCGGGTGCTCGCTGGAATGCTCCAGCGCGCCCGCCAACCGTAGTACGGCGGCCCGCTCTTCACCCGGCGCCAAGAGCACGTCGACCAGCGCCATCCGCCCGGTCGTCACCGTGCCGGTCTTGTCCAGTACGACGGTGTCGACGCGCCGGGTCGATTCGAGCACCTCCGGACCCTTGATCAGGATGCCCAGCTGTGCACCTCGCCCGGTGCCGACCATCAATGCGGTCGGCGTCGCCAAGCCGAGTGCACACGGGCAGGCAATGATCAGTACTGCGACGGCTGCGGTGAACGCGACCTCCGTCGGGGAGCCGTTGCCGAGCCAGAAGCCCAACGTGGCAAGGGCAAGCCCGATCACGATCGGCACGAAGATCCCGGAGACCCGGTCGGCCAGCCGTTGAACGGCCGCCTTGCCGTTCTGTGCGTCCTCCACCAGCCGAGCCATCTGCGCGAGCTGCGTGTCGGACCCGACCCGGGTCGCCCTGACGATCAACCGGCCGCCCGCGTTGACGGTCGCGCCGACGACGGCGTCGCCTTGGCCGACCTCGACCGGTACGGATTCGCCGGTCAGCAGCGAGGCGTCGACCGCGCTGCTGCCGGTGACGATCACGCCGTCGGTGGCGATCTTCTCGCCCGGCCGGACGACGAACTCGTTGCCCACAGCAAGCTGGTCGGCGGGGATGCGGACCTCCTCACCGTTTCGTAGTACGGCGACGTCCTTCGCGCCGAGCTCCAGCAGGGCTTTCAGGGCAGCTCCGGAGCGGCGCTTGGCGCGGGCTTCGAAGTACCGGCCGGCCAGGATGAAGGTCGTCACGCCGGCCGCGACCTCGAGGTAGATCTCCTCGGCGCCCCCGCCGCGGGACGGGATCAGCGTGAACGGCATCGTCATCCCGCGTTCGCCGGCCTCGCCGAGGAACAATGCGTAGAGCGACCACAGGTAGGCGCTGACGACGCCCAGCGAGATGAGCGTGTCCATCGTCGCGGCGCCGTGCCGCAGGTTCGTCCAGGTCGCCTTGTGGAACGGCCAGGCCGCCCAGGTGACCACCGGGGTCGCCAGCGTCAGCGAAGCCCATTGCCAGTAGTCGAACTGCAGCGCCGGAATCATGCCCAGGGCAATGACCGGTACGGCGAGGGCGATGCTGGTGTAGAGCCTCTCCCGCAAGGGCCGCAGCTCATCGGGAGCATCTTCTTTATCGCTGGACGGCGGTGCCGGCAGCGCTGCGGTGTAGCCGGTGGCTTCGACGGTCGCTACCAGGTCGTCGGTGCTGATGCCGTCCGCGAAGGTGACCTTCGCCTTCTCGGTGGAGTAGTTCACCGTGGCGGTGACGCCGTCCATCCGGTTCAGCTTCTTCTCGACCCGGGCGGCGCAGGAGGCGCACGTCATGCCACCGATGACGAGTTCGACGGAGTTCTGTGGTGCAGGGTTGGTCATAGCGCCTCCTCTCAGTGGCCGTGAGGTGTTTCTTCGGAGTGCGGTGTTTCGCCGGAGCCGGGTGTCGGTACGCCTGTGGGCACGATCGCCTTGCCGGTGACATCGACCCGGAACTCCGCGGTGTGCACCTTGCCCGCGTGCTGGAAGTCCAGGAACAGGCTGTAGGTACTCGGAGTCGGGAAAGTGGTGCCGAACTTGATCGCCGGGCCGCCCTTGTCACCCGGCTTCGCTTCCTGCGCGGGGTGGTTGTGCAGGTACGCGAGGTCACCGCTGCGCAGCGACACCAGATGTCCGAAGGCGCCCAGGTACGGCTGGAGGTCGGTGACCGGCTTGCCGTTCTTGCTGACGCTGAAGGTCAGCTCCGACTCCTTGCCGGCGACCGGGGTGCCCGCGAGCGTCACGTCGTACCCGTCGGTGCTGGTCACGCTCGATGCCTCGGGCAACGGAACCGGGACGTACAAACCGTCGACGTTGACGTCGCTGCCGAGGGTCAGGGTCTTGCCGTGGCCGGCCGGCTGGAAGTCGGTGAAGATCCGCCAGGTGCCGCCCGCGGTGAAGTCGAACGGGATGCTCCAGGCGCCACTCGCGTCCATGGTCGGGTGCACGTGCCGGAAACCCGAGAGATCCCGCCGTACGACGATCAGGTGCAGATCCTTCTCATGCGTCTTCGTGTACTGCGTGACGGGCTTGCCCTCCGGACCCACGATGGTGAACTTCAGCGGTTGCTTGCCCTTGTGGAAGAACGTGGTCGCCGGAACGAGCGTGTAGCCGTCCTGCGAGACCGCGAGCCCCGGCGGTTGCGCGCCCACGGCGTCCATCTGGTGCCCGGCCATCGCGCCTCCGTCCTTACCGTCCCCAGCGGTTCCTGTGCCGTCGCCCATGCCGGCCATCGGCTGGTCGCCGCTCTTCGGCGCCGGATCGGCTGCCGCGATCGGGTCAACCGCGGAACCGAGTGCGAACGCGGCGCCGAACGCCAGCGCCAACGCACCGGCGTACGCGCCGAGCCTCAACGCGACAGCCCGCTTCACGATGCGACCAGTTCGTATCCCGCCTCGTCGACGGCTTCGCGCACTGCCGTGTCGTCGAGGGCGGTGTCGCTGGTGACGTGCACGGCGGAGGTGCCGCCGGCGTTGAGGTCGATGCTGACCTCCTGAACTCCGACCAGCTTGCTGATTTCCTCGGTGACAGCTGCCGTGCAGTGCCCGCAGGTCATGCCGCTGACGGAGTAGGTGGTGGTGGTCATGGTCTTGTGCTCCTAGCTCGGGTTCGTAGTCCAGCGAAAGGAAGGGGAAAGAAAGGTGCCCGGATTGGCGGTGCTCAGCTGCGGACGAGGCGGGCGATCGCGTCGGAGGCCTCGCGGACCTTCTCCTCCGCCTCAGCGCCACCCTTCTGCGCCGCCTCGACCACGCAATGCGACAGATGCTCGTCGAGCAGCTCCAACGAGAACGACTGGAGCGCCTTCGTCGCCGCGGAGACCTGAGTGAGGATGTCGATGCAGTACTTGTCCTCCTCGACCATCCGCTGCAGCCCGCGAACCTGCCCCTCGATCCGCCGCAGTCGCTTGAGGTGACTGGACTTCTCCGAGGTGTATCCGTGCACGTGTTCTTCGCCGCTCATGGCAGGTCCTCTTTCTCCACAGCTACCCCCTAGGGGTATCCCGACACCCAGAAACTACCCCCTAGGGGTATCAAAAGCAACCCCCGCCCGATACCGGGCGGGGGTATTTTCAAGTTGACCTGGATCAGAGTCCGAGGTCGGTCAGGCCTGGGTGGTCTTCGGGGCGGATGCCTGGGGTGTCCCAGTGGAAGAGGCGGTCGGTGGCGTCGATGGGCTGGTCGTTGATGCTGGCTCGGCGGACCCGCATCAGCCCGTTCTCGTCGAACTCCCAGTTCTCGTTGCCGTGCGAGCGGAACCACTGCCCGCTGCTGTCCCGCGACTCGTACACGAACCGCACCGCGATCCGATCGTCGGTGAACGCCCACAACTCCTTGATCAGCCGGTACTCCAGCTCGCGCGCCCACTTCTGGGTCAGAAACTCGACCACCTCCGCCCGCCCGTTGACGAAGACGTCCCGATTCCGCCAGTAGGTGTCCGGCGTATAGGCCAGCGAGACCGTCTCAGCATCCTGCTTGTTCCATGCATTCTCGGCAGCGCGCACCTTCTGGATCGCGGTCTCCCGCGTGAACGGCGGCAACGGCGGTCGAGCACTCACGACATCTCCTCCGGTCTGCTGGCCTGATCACCAGATGTCCACAGTATCCAATCCACCCGTGGACCAGTCGGCGCCTACCGTGAACGCGGGTGAGGCGGTCGGTCAACAACAGATATGACAGTGACCCGCAACCACACCCCGGAGGCTGACATCGGCATCGAGGACCCACCCAGCGATCCACGCTCGGGCACCGAACGCCGTACCGGCGGTCCCGGATCCGGTGCGGATCGGGGCGGCGGCGTACGCCGTACCGGCGGTCCGGGGTCTGTTGAGGATCGGCCGGATCTTGGGGGAGAGGACTGCGGGCCGGAGTTCGCCCGGTTGTTCGACACCTATGCCGCGTCGTTGCACCGGTATCTGGCGCGTCGGGTCGGAGTCGAACAAGCCCACGACCTGGTCAGCGAGACCTTCCTCGCGGCTTTCCGGCAACGGCATCGCTACGATCCGGCTGAGGCGGCGATCCGCGCCTGGCTCTACGGCATCGCGACCAACCTCGCCCGCCACCACGTACGGCAGGAGATCCGCGGCCTCCGGGCAACAGCCCGCTCCGACGGCCGTACCGGAGCCTGGCAACCGCCGCACGACGGCCAAGTAGCCGACCGCGTCGACGCCCAAGCGATGGCCCAGCAACTCGCCCCGGCGATCGCCGACCTCTCCGACGGAGACCGAGACGTGCTGTTCCTGATCTCTTGGGCACAGCTGACCACCGTCGAAGTCGCGGACGCCCTCGGCATCCCGGTCGGCACGGTCCGCTCCAGATTGCATCGGATCCGCCGCCAACTGCGGACCAGCGCCGCCATCCACAACACCCTCACCACGGAGGCGACTCCCCATGACTGACGACAAGCTGATCGACCTGTGGTCCGACGATGACCTCGACCGCGCCCTCGACGCTCTGCACGACGACGTCCGCACCGACCCGTCGCGCCTGGCCGCCACCCGTACCGCCATCCTCACCACCATCGGTGAACCGACCAGTTCCCCCGACCAGCCCGTACGCCGTGAGCCTGACCAGCCTGTACGCCGTACGCGGCGGTGGGCCTACTCCCTCGTCGTGGCCGCCGCCGTGGTTGCCCTCGTCACCACCGGATTCCTGGTCACCGCCTCCGGACCAGGCGGCACCGCGGAAGCCAAGTCGGTGCTGAACATGTCGGCCGAGCACATCGGCGCCAAGGATCTGGTGGTTCCGCCGGGGAAGTACCTCTATCGCGTCGACCACAGCTGGCAGGAAGCCCGATACGACAACGGTGGCAAGCAATTGCGAGTCCTCCAGGAGTTTCAATCCGAGACCTGGATTCCTGCAAACCGGGCAGAAGAATGGATCCGGCGCAGCACCTACACGGGCCGGCACCAGTGGGTCACCGGCTCAGAGGAGGAAGCAGCCAGTCTCGGCATCAAAGTGGAGCAACCGGACCCGAAGATCGAGAAGGCCAACTGCGGCGACTTCGCCGGCAGCCACCAGAGCTGCGACTTCGAAGGCAGCTGGGGTGACCCGACACCGGCCTGGATCGCCGGACTGCCGACCGATCCGAAGGCGCTGTACGAGCGGCTGCAGCAGGATGCTCCGCACAACTTCCGTAGCGACCACCTAGCCGGCGTGTTCGGCCGGGGCGACAACGAGTTGGTCGTCTACGCCCGGGATGCCCTCCGATCGGGCCTGCTGCCGGCCGCAGTACGGGCGAATCTGTATCGGGCGCTGGGCTACATCGACGACTTGGGCGTCTCCGACCGCGCGGTCAACCTGGACGGAAAGACCGGGGTCGCGCTGAGCACCGACGACGGCAAGACGCGGGAGGAGATCATCATCGACCCAACCACCGGCGATTACATCGGCGGCCGCACCATCGGCACCAGCGGCCCCGACCGCAACCGGGTCAGCGCCTTCAGCTCAGTCACCACAACCGTTGTGGGCGCTCCGTTTGCCACAAAGTGAAATCGGCCCCTCATCCTCCTGGGGTGAACCAACCATCGTGGGAGGGTGAGCGTCTCCTTAGCCGAGGAGTACGTGAGAGAGGGGTGACATGCCGGAGCTGGCGGTCAGTACCAGGGGGTTGCGGAAGACGTACCGCACCCGGCGGGGGAAGAAGGTGGTGGCCGTCCAGGGTCTCGACCTCGACGTACCGATCGGGGGAGTGCACGGCTTCCTCGGTCCGAACGGTTCCGGTAAGACCACCTCGATCCGGATGCTGCTCGGTCTTGTGCGGGCGGATGCGGGAACGATGACGGTCTTCGACCAGGTCGTGCCGCGGCATCTGCCGGACGTGGTCGGCCGGGTCGGCGCGATCGTCGAGTCACCCAAGTTCTTCCCGGCCTTCACCGGCCGCAAGAACCTGGAGCTGCTCGCCGACGCGATCGGTGCCCCGCGCACCCGGGTCGGTGAGGTGCTCGAGGAGACCTCGCTCGGGGAACGCGGCAAGGACCGGTTCAAGAGCTACTCGCTCGGCATGAAGCAGCGGTTGGCGATCGCCGCGACGCTCCTCAAGGAACCGGATCTGCTGATCTTCGACGAGCCGACCAACGGCCTCGACCCGGCCGGTATCCGGGAGATCCGCGAGACCATGCGTGGCCTGGGCGACCAGGGCCGGACCGTGCTGGTCAGCAGCCACATCCTGGCCGAGGTCGAGCAGGTCGCGGACACCGTATCGATCATCGGGCACGGCCGGTTGCTCGCCTCCGGAACTGTCGCCGAAGTGATCGGCAGCAGCGTCGCCGGCACCGTGAAGGTTGCCGTCGACAACCATGAGTCGGCGACCCGGATCCTGACCGCGGCCGGCCTAACAGTCCGGGCCGACGGCAACTATCTGCTGATCGATGGCGCCGAGCATTCCGCCGATGTGACCAGAAGGCTTGCCCAGCAGGAGTTGTACGTCTCCGAGCTGATCCCGGTCCGTGCCGATCTTGAATCGGTGTTCCTCGAACTCACCGCTGACGAAGGCCTGGGAGGCACCCGATGATCCGCCTCACCGGGGTCGAACTCCGCCGCCTCGTCTCCCGCCGGCTCACCATGATCGGCGTCGCCGCAGTGCTGCTGATCACCGGCATCTTGCTGGTCGCCGTCTGGAACGACGCCAAACCGCTGTCGGCAGCGGACCAGCGCAATGCCCAGGTCAACTTCGAGCAGGCGCAGAAGGACTGGGAGCTGAACGGCGCGCAGTACAAGAAGGACTGTGAAGAGAGTTGGAAGACCCAGCCGGATCCGAAGCCGCCGTTCGAGGAGGCTTGCAAGATCACTGAGCCGACCCTTGACCAATTCGGCAAGCCGCAGACCAAGTTCGTCGAGCTCATGCCGGAGCTGCTCCGCGGATCGTCCTACTTGCTGGCGTTCGCGGCCTTCCTGATCGGCGCCAGTTTTGTCGGCGCCGAGTTCAGTAGCGGGTCGATCAGCAACTGGCTCACCTTCGAACCGCGCCGGCTGCGGGTCTATGGCAGCAAACTGCTGGCAGCGGCGACCGGCATGCTCCCGGTCGCGGTGGTGATTCTCGGGGTCCTGATGGCCGGCGCCTACGCGATCGTCGCTTCGATGGGCATCACCGCGGGTACGACGGGCAAGGTCTGGGGCGATCTGGCCGGTACGGCGGGGCGCACGGTGCTGATGACTGCGGTCGCGGGCGCCCTCGGTGGCGTCTTCGCGTTGCTGCTGCGGCACACCGCGGCGGCGGTCGGAGTCGCGATGGGCTATCTCGTGCTGGTCGAGGGCGTGTTCGGCAGCTTCCTGGTGAAGGCTCAGCCGTGGCTGGTGAAGCTGAACTTCGACGCCTGGATCAAGCACGACACCACGTACTACGTGGAGAACTGCAAATCGACTCCCGACGGCGGATACTTCTGCGACAGCATCGAGAAGACGCTGAGCTTCGAGCACGGCGTCTGGTACCTCGGGATCGCGGTCGTGCTCCTGGTCGCCCTCGGCGCGACCGTCTTCCACCGACGAGACATCAGCTGATGCTCGAGCGTCCGTAGTACCGGATGAACGAACGCCGGCCCCGGGTGGAAGAACCACCCGGGGCCGGCGTCACGTCGTACCTTCGCTCCTCCGCTTTCCTTCCCTTTGTTTCAGGAAGTTCAGGCGGTGAGGCGCTCCTCGGTCGAGGACGAGAACAGGTGCAGCTTGTCGTTCTGCGCCTCCAGGTGGATCAGCGAGCCCTTCTCGACGTTCATGCGAGCGCCGATCTTGGCCACGATCTGCTGGTGGTTGCCGTCGTGCTCGGCGGTCCCGTAGAGGAACGCGTCAGCGCCGAGCTCCTCGATCACGGCGACCTTCACCGGCAGGCCGACGTCGGAGACCTTGAAGGCCTCCGGACGGACGCCGATCGACACGGTCTTGTCGTTGCCGGCCTTGGCCAGGATGTCGCGCGACACCGGGATCGTGTAGTCGCCGACCTTGACGCCGCTCTCGACCAGGTCGCCGGTCAGCAGGTTCATCGCGGGCGAGCCGATGAAGCCGGCCACGAACAGGTTCTTCGGGTTGTCGTACAGGTTCAGCGGGGTGTCGACCTGCTGGAGCAGACCGTCCTTGAGTACCGCGACCCGGTCGCCCATCGTCATGGCCTCGACCTGGTCGTGGGTGACGTAGACGGTCGTGACGCCGAGGCGCTGCTGCAGCTCGGCGATCTGGGTGCGGGTCTGGACACGCAGCTTGGCGTCGAGGTTCGACAGCGGCTCGTCCATCAGGAAGACCTGCGGGTTACGCACGATGGCGCGACCCATCGCGACGCGCTGACGCTGACCACCGGACAGCGCCTTCGGCTTGCGGTCCAGGTACTCCTCGAGGCCGAGCAGCTTGGCGGCCTCCTGGACCCGCTTGGCGCGGTCCTCCTTGGAGACACCCTGCATCTTCAGCGCGAAGCCCATGTTGTCCGCGACCGACATGTGCGGGTACAGCGCGTAGTTCTGGAACACCATGGCGATGTCCCGGTCTTTCGGCGGCTTGTGCGTGACGTCACGCTCGCCGATGTAGATCGAACCCTCGTTGACCTCTTCGAGGCCGGCCAGCATCCGCAGCGAGGTGGACTTTCCACACCCCGACGGACCGACCAGAACCATGAACTCGCCGTCCTCGATCTCGAGGTTCAGCTTGTCGACGGCGGGCTTGTCAGAACCGGGGTAGACCCGGGTCGCCGCCTTGAACGAGACAGTAGCCATGACGCTTCCTTCCTTCACCGGCAGGAACGTGCCGGACGATCCGAGTAAAGGCCCCCAGGCGGGGGTCCGCCCATCCTCGCTTGGGCATCAGCTCCTGACAAGGTGTACGGCGTGTGAGATGTCCGCAGTGTTCACGGACTGGACAACTTCGAGCAGGTTGGCCAGGCGTTGAGTCTGCAATTTCTTGCATGATCTTGCTGCAAATTCACAGGTCGCTGGGTAAGGTGCGGCCGTGAGCAGTAGAGCGCGGCTGGCGGACATCGCGGCCAAGGCGGGGGTCAGCGAGGCGACGGTCTCTCGGGTGCTGAACGGCAAACCCGGGGTCGCCGAGGAGACGAAGCAGGCGGTCCTGACCGCGTTGGACGTGCTCGGCTTCGAGCGCCCGACGCGGTTGCGGCGCCGGTCGGCCGGGCTGATCGGGCTGGTGATGCCGGAGCTGATCAACCCGATCTTCCCGGCGTTCGCCCAAGTGATCGAGTCCGCCTTGTCGCAGCGCGGGTTCACGCCGGTGCTCTGTACCCAGTCGCCGTCGGGTGCGACGGAGGAGGAGTACGTCGAGATGCTGCTCGAGCGCGGCGTCTCGGGGATCATCTTCGTCTCGGGTCTGCACGCCGACACCGGCGCCGACCACGCGCGGTACCAGTCGCTGGTGGACCGGCATCTCCCGGTCGTCTTCGTGAACGGCTGGCTGCCTGGGGTCGAGGCTCCTTTCATCTCTTCCGATGAATACGCCGCGATGGAGCTGGCGGTCACGCATCTGGTGTCTTTGGGGCATCGCCGGATCGGCTTCGCCTCCGGGCCGGAACGCTTCATCGTCGTCCAGCGCAAACTGGCCGGCTA
This sequence comes from Kribbella sp. NPDC006257, assembly GCF_040613535.1. Taxonomy (NCBI): domain Bacteria; kingdom Bacillati; phylum Actinomycetota; class Actinomycetes; order Propionibacteriales; family Kribbellaceae; genus Kribbella; species Kribbella sp. NPDC006257. The sequence continues at coordinate 1,472 of NZ_JBEXSJ010000049.1, read as the reverse complement.
CCGCACCGCGATGAAGGCCCAACTCGGGCTGTCCGACGAAGAGGTCGACAACCTCGTCTCCCTCAGCATGTTCGGAGTAGAAGGCGGAGCTGCCGCAGCCCAACGCCTCCTGGACCTCGACGTCTCCGCAGTCGTCTGCGGCTCCGACATGATGGCCCTAGGCGTCATCCGAGCCGCCCGCCAACGCGGCCTCTCCGTCCCCGGCGACATCTCGGTAGTCGGCTACGACGACGCCCCCATGATGGAATTCACCGACCCCCCGATGACCACCGTCCGCCAGCCCGTCCAGGCGATGGGCCTAGCCGCCGTCCAGTCGTTGCTCGAAGAGGTCCGAGGCCACGCCACCCCCCGCACCGAATTCCTCTTCCGCCCAGAACTGGTAGTCCGCAACACCACCGGCCCCCACCGCACCACCTGAACCATGAGTCGCGGTTACAGGCGTCTGCCCAGGACGGCCGCGCCCAGCAGCGTCAGGCGATGGAAGCCGTTGGCGCCGTGACGCTGGGTGCTCAGCATTCCGGCCTTCCGGAGTACGCCGACGTGGTGGCTGATGTTGGCGGCCGACACCCCCAGCTCGTGGGCCAGCTCGGTCGTGGTGCGGCCGGCCGCGACCGCGCCCAGCACCGCGGCGCGGGTGTTCCCGACCATGGCGGCCAGTGAAGAGTCCGCGACCGGCCCGGGGCGGGTGGCCGGGTAGACCAGCACAGGTGGGAGTGCGGGGTCCTTCAAAGTGATCGGGACGTCCTCACAGAAGTAGGACGGGATCAGCTCCAGGCCCCGCCCGCCCAGGCGCAGGTTCTGGTCGACGGGGTACTCGATCTCCAGGACCGGGCGGCGCCAGACCGCGGCCGGGTGGAGGGTGGCGAGCAGCCGGTCGACGCCGTCCGCCTCGAGGATCCGCCGGCGCATCTCGGCGTCTTCGGCGACGAGCCGTAGTACGGCCGGCCAGATCGGCCCCAGGGCGGAGTGGTGGTACGCGCGGACGGCCGTGCCGAGCCAGCGGAGCGCCCGCGCGTCGCCGTCCGCGACGGCGAGGTTGGCCGCGCCGAGGCGACGGATGGCGCCGAGCTCGCGCAGATCGGCGGCGATTCGCTCACCCGGGGTGTGCAGGAGTGCGGCGACGGCTTCTTCGATCCCCGAGCCGGGGAGGTCGGGGGTGAGGAAGTCCGGCGAGTATCCCCAGGGCCAGGCGAGTTCGAGCAGCGGTTCGGCGCCGTAGATCCGGCGCGCGGCATCCTGGCGCCAGTCCGCGAAGTGGCGGCCGCCATCGCTCTGCAGCACATGGAGGCTCAGCAGCGCCTCCCACAGCGGGTGTGGGGTGTCGCGGATCTGGAGCCGGGCGAGGTCGGTGGCGGAGAAATGGATCCTGAGCATAGGTACCTCCGGCGATGTGGTCCGGCTGTCGTGGGGGGGGGGGCGGCGGGTTGGGCTTGCCTTTCGTCTTTTTTGCCGGCGGGGTGGTTGGTGGGGTT
>NZ_JBEXSJ010000048.1:0-60315 GCF_040613535.1 Kribbella sp. NPDC006257 | reverse complement strand
GGCCGGGCATGCCCGCGGTCGCCGGGCCACGCAGGCGCCGGCGCTGGGCCACCGGCTGGCCGCTGTCCGTGCTCTTCCTGGGCTTCCCGCTGTGGTGGGTGCTCGGGCTGACCGAGTTCGCCTTCTTCCTGGCCGCGATCCCGATGGCCTGGTCGCTGATCAGCCGGCGCACGATCATCGCGCCACGCGGCTTCGGCTGGTGGCTCGGCTTCCTGGCCGTCGTTCTGGTCAGCGGCACGATGCTCACCACCGACGCGCCGTTCAGCAACCTGAGTCCGCTGGGCAGCACGCTGCTCACGTACACGTTCCGGGTGATCTGGTACGTCGTGGTCACGATCGTCCTGCTGTACGTCGGGAACGCCAGTCAGGCCGAGCTGCCGACCGCCAAGGTGGTCCGGCTGCTGGCCTACATGTTCGTGATCACCGCGTTCGGCGGACTGCTCGGCGTGGTCGTACCGCACCTGGAGTTCAAGTCGTTCCTGGAGCTGGTGCTGCCGCACTCGACAGCGAGCAACCGCTTCGTGCACGCACTGATCCACCCGGCCACCGCCGACATCCAGAGCGTGCTCGGATTCGCCCAGCCACGGCCGCGGGCCCCCTTCTCCTACGCGAACTCGTGGGGATCGAACCTCTCCTTCTATCTGCCGTTCTTCCTCTACTCCTGGTTCGGCCGCGACGCCGGCTGGCGCAAGCTCGCCGCTGTGCCGGTGCTGATCGTCGCCGCCATCCCGGTCGTCTACTCGCTGAACCGCGGCCTGTGGGGCGTCCTGGTGATCGGCATGCTGTACGCCGTGGTGCAGGTGATCCGGCTGCGCGGCTTCAACGCCGTCGCCTGGCTGGCCCCGGTCGGCGTGCTGATGGTGATCGGTGCCCTGCTGTCGCCGCTGCCGACGATGGTCAGCGAACGGTTCGCCCACCAGCACAGCAACGAGCGTCGCGGCGAACTCGCGATCAAGACGATCGAGTCGACGATCAAGGGCTCGCCGCTGATCGGTTTCGGCAACACCCGTGACGTGGAAGGTAGTTTCGGCTCGATCGCCGGTGGCGCCACCCTCGGCTGCCCGGCCTGCGCGGTGCCGCCGTTCGGCACCCAGGGACACGTCTGGCTGCTGATCTTCGCCCAGGGGCTGCTCGGCACGATAGTCTTCCTGACCTTCTTCCTGATCCGGTTCGCGCGACACGTGCGCAGCCGGGATCCGGTGGCGATGATCGGGGTGGCCCTGATCATCTTCTTCCTGATCGAGATCTTCGTCTACGACACCTTGGGCTCACCACTGTTCACCTTGATGATCGCGCTCGCGCTGATGTGGCGCGCCGAACGCGAGCGCCAGCTCGCCCCGCGCCCCGCTGAGGATCTGGTGGCCCGATGAGCGTCGAGCGTTTGCTCAGCACCGTCGAACGCCTCTGGCCGGGACACGACGTCGCGCTGGTGCAGAACCGGCGTCGGGACAAGTCTGCCCGCGAGCTGATCTTCGTTCCGTCGCAGGCTTCTCCGCGACTGCTCGTGCCGGCCGGCAAGCCTTCGGCCGCCGCGAGTGGCTTGCGCCGGTTCAGTACTGCCCTGTCCAGCAAGGAAAGGGCGATCCGTCTGGTCGGCTCGCTCGCCCTGCGGGCGGGTGCGGAAGGCCTGCTCACCGATCGCGTCCGGATGACGCCGCGACCGGGTGCCGAGCCGTCGATCGAGCAGCACCTGTCCGAGGTGCTCGGCACCGAGGTCTTGGTCGGGCTCGGGGTCGGCTCCTTACGCGCCAACCAGAAGCCGATCCTGCAGGTCTTCGACCGGCGTGGCCGCTGTATCGCCTATGTGAAGGTCGGCGACTCCGAGCTGACCGCTGGGTTGGTCCAGCAAGAAGGTGGCGCCCTGGCCGAGCTGACCAAGAAGGACTGGCGTCTGCTGGAGCTGCCCGCACTGCTGCACCTGGGCAACTGGCAAGGGCTTGAGCTGCTGGTGATCTCCGCACTCGACACAGCAGTACGTCCTTCAAGCGGTCCGCTGTTGCAGCCGCCGCTGGCTGCCCTGGACGAGTTGTACGACCGCTTCGACGAGGGTACGGCGGCACTCGGTCAAACGCCTTACTGGCAAGAGCTGCTCGACACTGTGGAGCAGGTAGAAGACGAGCGGCTGCGTACGGCGTACAGGGAAGCTCTGGAGCGCGTCGGTGAGAGCTGCGGGGACGATGTAGTTCGGCTCACTGCATGGCATGGGGACTTTGCTCCGTGGAACCTCAGTACCCGTGGCGGTCGCGTGCAGCTGTGGGACTGGGAGCGCTTCGCCACCGGCGTACCGGCTGGGCTGGACCGGGTGCACTACGTGCTGCACACCAGTACGCGGGCACATGGATTCTCGGCCGAGGTGATCGACACTGCATTGGCCAGTCCGTTCACGCATCACCCGTCTTGTTCTGCGGAAGAGCAGGAGCTCGTGAGCGTGCTCTACCTCGCGTCCATCACGGCGCGATATCTGCTCGGTAGCCAGGGAGATCAGGGCGAAGTCATCCGCCCGACCCTCGAGACCGTCCTAGAGGCACTGACCAAGCACAGTCGGCGGCTGTCCGCGCCGACTCCGAAGGGGGCCCCTCAATGAGCAGCAAGCGCACCGCAGTACTGCGTTCTACCCGGGACGTGCTGCCCGACGGGACGCAGGACGCGATCCGCAGGGCCACCAGGGCCGTCGGCCGGGCCACGGCGGGTGTGCGGATGCTGCCGGACTTCATCGTCGCCGGCGCCCAGCGCTGCGGTACGACCACCCTCTACCGGCTGCTGGTCGAGCACCCGGCGATCGTGCGGCCCCTGTTCCACAAGGGGATCGGGTACTTCGACGTCGGCTACGACAACCCCTGGTCCTGGTACCACGGGCACTTCCCGGTCGCCCCGGTCGCCGCCGCCCGGACCCGCAAGGTCGGCAAGCCGATGACGTTCGACAGCAGCGGCTACTACATGTTCCACCCGCTCGCCGCGGACCGGATCGCCAAGCACCTGCCCGACGTGAAGGTCGTGACGCTGGTCCGCGACCCGGTCGAGCGCGCGTTCTCGGCGTACAAGCACGAGCTGGCCCGGGGCTTCGAGACCGAGGACTTCGAGACCGCGCTGGCGCTGGAGGACGAGCGGCTCGCCGGCGAGGTCGAGCGGATGCACGCCGACCCGTCGTACCAGAGCTTCCACCACCGCCACCACGCGTATGTCGGCCGCGGCCAGTACGCCGAGCAGATCGTCCGGCTGCAGCAGGCGCTGTCGCCGGAGCAGGTCTTCGTGATCGACGCGAACCGTTTCTTCGACCAGCCGGTGGAGCAGTTCGCCCGGCTGCAGGAGTGGCTCGGCCTGCCGGTGCACAACCCGGCGAAGGTCGAGCAGGCGAACGCACGGCCGAGCAAGCCGATGCCGGACGCGCTGCGCGAGCGGCTGCTGGCCGGATTCGAGACCTCCGACACGGAGCTGACCAAGCTCCTCGGCATGCCCCCGAGCTGGCGCGGATGAAGCCCGGCCGTCCGGCGCGCGTCGACGCCATCGAGCTGTCCGCCTACCTGCGTGCCATTCGCAGGGGGTCGGTGGCCGTTGTCGTCTGCGCGCTGGTCGGCGCGATCGCCGGTGTCGGCTGGATGATCCGTACGCCGAAGGTGTACTCCTCTACTTCGGCAGTACTGGTCTCGGACGTGCCGCTCTACCTGGCCCGCAAGGGTGAGCGCGGCGCGAAGTGGTTCACCATCGACACCGAGGCGTCCCGGCTGGTCTCCGAGCCGGTCCTGGACGCGACCCGGAAGGCGACCGGTGAGCTGAACATCCGGGCGCACGTGCACCTGGCCGCCGTACCGACCACCAAGGTCCTTAAGGTGACGTACCAGTCCACCGACAAGGTCGCAGCCCAGCGGGGCGCGGCCACGATGACCCAGACCTACCTGCAGTTGCGTCGCGCCGACCTCGAGAAGCGCCGCGACGACCGGGTCGAACTGATCGGTCAGCAGATCGCCACCCTGAACGCGCGGCTGGACGAGACCGTGGTCAAGGGCAAGGCCAGCGCCGGCAAGATCGCCGAGCAGCGGGCCAGCCGGGCGGCGATCATCCAGCAGATCGCGGCCCGCCAGACCGAGTCCCGGCAGGTCCGGACCACCAGCGCCTACCCGGGCCAGGTGCTCCGGATCGGTGGCACCACCCAGCCCCGGCGGATCAACCCGTTCGTCCCACCGGTCGACGGCCTCGTCCTGGGTGGACTCGCGGGGCTGCTGGTGGCCTACATCCGCTCGAGCCGGCTGGGCCGTGCCTCGGACGTCTCCCGGCTGGTGCCGGGCCGGTCCGTGGTGACGCTGCCGAAGCACTGGATCGGGCCGCCCGGCGTACGGGTGCACACCTGGGACCCGATCACCATCGGCGTGCTGGGGATCGGCGCCGGCACGGTGATGGTGGCGCCGCCCGACGACCAGCCGGGCGAGGCCGAGCGGTCGGCGGCGGACCAGTTGTCCGCGGCGCTGCGCTCCCACGGCCGCGAGTCACGGGTCGTGGACCAGTCCGTCCTGCCGGCCGACGCGATCCCCGCACTCGACCCACACCAGGCCAGCACCGTGCTGGTCACCGGGGAAGGCGTCAACAGCGAGCCCGGCTCGGTGCTGGCCGCCCTGACCAAGAACGTCGTACTGATCGTCACCCCGAAAACCCGGCAGCGCGCGCTGATCAACGCCGTGCACCGGGCGGGCGAGGTCGGCGCGGAAGTCCAAGGAGTTGTCCTGCTGACCCGTTTCGCCCGGCCGGGCGGCCGGTTCATGCCTGCAGTGCTGAGAAGGAGCACCTGATGAGTACTTCACCCGTGCCGGACGGTACGGCGGTCCCGACGGTGAGCGTCGTGGTCGCGACCCGGAACCGGCCCGAGCTGCTCCGCAAGGCACTCGGCTCGATCGCCGCCCAGGACTACCCGGGCGCGGTGGAGATGGTGGTCGTCTACGACCAGAGCGAGCCCGAGACCGGCCTGGCCGAGGACCTCGCGCTGACCGGGCAAGCGGGCGAGCGGACGCTGACGGTGATCACCAACACCCGGACCCCGGGGTTGCCCGGCGGCCGCAACAGCGGGGTCAGCGGTTCGGTCGGTGAGCTGCTCGCCTTCTGCGACGACGACGACTCCTGGAAGCCGGAGAAGCTCAGTACCCAGGTGGCGATGCTGCTCGAGACCGGCGCGGGCCTGTCGGTCTGCGGGATCGAGATCGAGATCGGCGACCAGCGGCACGTCCGGGTACCGACCCCGGCCGACGTGACGGTGGCCGAACTGGCCCGCCGCCGGGTGATGGAGGCGCATCCGTCCACGGTGCTGGTACGCCGGACCGCGTTCGACCGGATCGGCTGGGTCGACGAGGATCTCCCCGGCGGCTACGCCGAGGACTACGACTGGATGCTCCGGGCGCTGGCCGCGGAGAAGGTGGCGGTGGTCAGCAAGCCGCTGGTCGAGGTGCTCTGGCACCCCGGCTCCTTCTATACCGCGCGCTGGGCGGTCATCATCGAAGCGTTGGACTATATGGTCTCCAAGCATGCCGTGATCAGGGACAGCCCGCGGGGACTGGCCCGGATCTACGGTCAGAAGGCGGTGGCGTACGCAGCGTTGCGGCGCCGCTCGGACTCATCGCGGTGGGCTCTGCGAGCTCTCCGTCTGGCACCGAGTGAGAAGCGCGGATATCTCGCGCTGGCGATCGCATCTGGGGTCGTGCCGGCGAACAGAGTTCTGCAATGGGCGAATGCGAGAGGGCGGGGAATATGAGCAGCACACAGACAGCTCCGGGGGCGGAGACGAGCCAGCAGATGCTGGCCAGCCGGTTCAGCTGGATCGGCCTGGTCCGCCGGCTGCCGATCGTCGCACTGCTGCTGGTGATCGGCGCCGGGCTGGGCTATCTCGCCTCGACCCAGCAGCCGGCCACCTACACGGCGACCGCGACCGTGCTGGTCCAGCCGGCCGCCGGTAACCCGTACGCCCCCGGCGATCGGGGCCAGAACCTGGCGAACCTCGGCACCGAGGCCCAGCTGGTCAGCTCGGACGCGGTCGCCCAGCTCGCCAAGACCGCACTGCGCAGCAACGCCTCGGTCGCCGCCCTGGTGGAGCAGCTCAGCGTGAACAATCCGCCGAACTCGCAGGTCATCGAGATCGGCTACAGCGACATCACCCCGGTGGCCGCGCGCAACGGTGCGAACGCCTTCGCCAACGCCTACCTGGTCGCCCGCGAACGGCGCGCTGCTCAGTCGGTGCAGGCCCAGATCAACAACCTGACCAACGCCCTCAAGGCGAACCAGTCGGCGCTCCAGCGCAACGTCAACGCGCTCTCCAAGACCGCCGCCGGGACGCCCGCCCGGGCGCTGGCCCAGCAGCGGGTGGACGCGGCGACCGCCGAGGCCTCCAAGCTGGAGAGCCAGATCAGCGACCTGCGGCTGTTCCAGGGTGATCCTGGCCAGGTGCTGTCGCCGGCCACGGTGCCGACCGGTGCCGCCGGTCTGCCGGGCTGGATCATGCCGGTCGCCGGTGCCGGACTCGGCCTGCTGCTCGGTCTGGTGTTCGCCATCTGGCGTTCGCTGAACGACCGCAAGCTGCGCACCCCGGACGACGTCAAGGCGATGGGGTACCCGGTGCTGAGCACGGTCACCACGACGACCGTGACGCGCCCGGAGCTGCTGCTGTCCGACGTGAACGCCGAGCTGCCCGACGGAGCCCGGTTGCTGCGCAGTGTTCTCGGCGTGACGAGTCCGGACGGTGGCGCGGTGCTGCTCGTTCCGGCGAGTGCCGTCGAGTCGCACACCACCACTCCCCTGGTGCTGGCGGCCGCGCTGGCCCGGTCCGACCAGAGCGTGACGCTGGTCGACACCGACGGCGAGCTCACCGAGGCGACCCAGCTGACCAAGCTCAAGGGGCTGGCCGAGGTGCTGATGGACGGCGCCCAGCCGTACGAGGTGGCCAAGGAGTACCAGCCGGGCCTTCGCTTCGTCGCGGCCGGCCTGCGGCACACGGGCTCGGTGGACAAGCTGTCCTCGCCGCAGATGCGGGGCTTCCTCGACATGCTGATCCCCGGTTGCCGCTGGCTGCTGGTGGCCGGGCCGCTGGCTTCGGCGCCGGAGACCCTGACGCTGGCCGACCTGTGCACCGACGTGGTGATCCTGGTCAGCCTCGGGCACACCACCACGGTCGAGCTCCAGCGCGCGGCCGAGGCGGTCACCCGGGGTGGCGCCAGGCTGGCCGGCATCGTGCTCGACACGCCGGAGAAGCAGGGCCTGCTGCACCGCTCGAAGCACGCCGAGACGGCTGAGACTTCGGTCCCGGCTCCGGTCGCCCCCAAGCCGATGCCGGACACCGCTCCGGTGGAGTCGCCGTTGGTCGCCGGGCCCGCCGAGGGCCTGGTTCCCGCGCCGAAGGCCCGGCGGGCGGTGGCCGCGGTGGACGCGCGGACCGAGGAGATCCCGAAGATCGACGCTCCGCTGAACGGCTCGGCCAAGACCGAGTCCGTGAACGGGCACAGCGCCGGTGCGGAGAAGAACGGCGCCAACGGTCATCTGACCAGCGGCACGCCGATCGGGCCGAAGCCGTTGCCGGCCGACGCCCCCGCCACGCCGGCCCCGACGCCGTGGTTCACCGAGTCCGGCGACGACGCCGGCAACGGTGACGAGACCGACTTCGCCCAGTCCCGGAGAATGATGTAGTGGCCGTTCCGCTGTCCGAGACGACCGACGCACCACCGGCCAGCCTGACCAAGATCGCCCGCGGCGGTTCGGCCAATCTGGTCGGCACCGCCGGCGGTGCGCTGCTGACCCTGCTGCTGACCTGGGTGGTCACCCGCTCCACCGAGGCGACTACGGCCGGTGGGCTGTTCGCGCTGACCTCGGTGTTCCTGATCGTGGCGGCGATCGCCGAGCTCGGCTCGGATGTCTCGCTGTCGAAGTTCCTGCCACACTTCCTGGTCGAGGACCGGCTGGCCGACGCCCGCACCACGGTCCGGTTCGCCGCCCTGGTCTCGTTCGCCGGCGGCAGCCTGATCGCCGTCGTCCTGATCGCCCTGCAGAGCCAGGTCGCGCGGATGGTGCTCGGCGAGGCCGATCCCAGCGCGAAGCGGGCGGTCGTCGTACTGGCGTTCTGTATCCCGCTGGCCGCCGTGATGAACACCGCGCTGTCGGCGACCCGTGGGTTGTCCACGATCCGGCCGACCGTTCTGGTCGACAAGATCGGCCGGGCCTTGCTGCAGGTCGGTTGCATCCTGGTCGCCGTCGCGGCCGATTCGGGCCTCGGTGGGCTCACCTTCGCCTGGGCCGCGCCGTACTTCGTGGGCGCGGTCGTCGCGGTCACCTGGTACGAGCGGATCGAGCACCGGCTGATCAGCAGGCGCGGACTCGGCCGGGCGGCGTCGAGCCGCAAGGACCTGTGGCGCGAGTACGCCGTCTACACCTGGCCGCGGGTGATCTCGCGGATCAGCCAGAGCATCCTGCAGCGCGCCGACATCGTGCTGATCGCCGCGTTCCGTTCCCCGGCCGAGGCCGCGGTCTACACGGTCGCGACCCGGTTGTTCGTGATCGGGCAGCTGGGGACGCAGGCGATCCAGCAGGTGGCCGCACCGCACACTAGCGCGTTGCTCTCGTCCGGTGACCACAAGGCGACCAAGCGGGTCTTCCAGACCATCACCGCCTGGACGATGTCGCTCACCTGGCCGTTCTTCCTTGCCTGCTTGGCACTTGCGCCGATGCTGCTGCACCTGTTCGGCGGGTCGACGTACCGCAGCGGGCACGGCGTGGTCGTCGTACTGGCCATCGCCGCACTGCTCGCGGCGGCCGGTGGACCGGTCGACCTGATCCTGCTGATGGCCGGCCGGAGCGGACTCAGCCTGGTCAACAGCCTGGTCGCGCTCGGCGTCAACCTCGGCCTGAACCTGCTGCTGATCCCGCACCTCGGCATCATCGGTGCGGCCATCGCCTGGGCCGCGGCGATTGTTGTCCGCAACGTGCTCGGCATGGTGCAGGTGATCAACAACCTGCACTGGCTACCGTTCAGCAAGCTGTCGGTGTACGTCGGTGCGCTCGCGCTGGCCTGCTTCGCAGTACCTGCCCAACTGCTCCAACTCGCCGGAGATCCTTCTGACGGGGTGCTCGTGGTGGTGCTGGCAGTGGGGGCCGTCGCTTACCTCGGGGCGTTGTACAAGTTGCGCGACCAACTCGCGCTGACGGCGTTCACCGCGATGCTGCGGCGACGCCGGACCCCAGACCTGGCCGGCACCACACCGGCCGCTGAAGTGAAGCCGGTAGAGACGTCATGACCGCTAGCTCCTCCTCGCTGTCCCCCACCCTGTCCACTGTGCTGCACTCCAGTGGGGTGCGGTCGGCGGTGGCGTTGCTGGCCTTTGCCGTCGTCGGGGTGACGGGATGTGCGCAGGCGGAGCCATTGGCCGCACCAGGGACCACCGGACCGTCCAACACGGGCGGTCTGGTGTTGTCCACGGGGTTCTCCGACGCCAGCCAGCTGGGCCGCTCGGCGCCGACCGGGATCCGGACCAGCTTCGGGCCGGTCGTCACCTCGGCCGGACAGAACCTGGTCGGCGTGGTGCGGCTGGCGGCCGGCGAGCAGCACTCGCTGGCCCTGGGCCACGACGGGCGGGTGCTGGCCTGGGGGGCCAACGACGACGGGCAACTGGGCAACGGCAGTCGTGGGCCCTCGGCCACCCCCGCGTATGTGCGGGCGCCGGACGGCGCACCCGGGCAGTTGACCGGCGTCACCGACATCGCGGCCGACTCGAACACTTCCGTTGCCCTGCGCAAGGACGGCACCGTGGTGGTCTGGGGCCGGGACAATTCCGGCCAGCGCGGCAATGCCGACATCACTCCGGATCCGCTCACCCCCAGCGTCGTGCTGAACCCTTCCGGGACCGGCCCGCTGACCGGCGTACGGGCGATCTCGGTCGATGGTGGCAGTGAGCTGGCGCTGACCGATCAGGGGACCGTGCTGGGCTGGGGAGACAACACGTACGGCCAGCTCGGGTCGTCGGCTCCGGCCGTGGCGAAGCTGCCGGTGGCCATCACCGGAGCAGGGCGAGCGCCGCTGACCGGCGTACGGGCGATCGCCATCGGTGGGCAGCATTCCGTTGCCCTGCTGGGCGATGGGCGCGTCGTCGCCTGGGGACGCAACGAGGTCAACCAGCTCGGCGACGGGACCACCACCGGGCGGAACATCCCGCGCGAGGTGCTGGTCGCGCCGGGTAAACCACTGATGGGCGCGACCGAGATCTCGTCGGCGGAGAAGCACACGCTGGCGTTGCTGAAGGACGGCACCGTGGTCGGCTGGGGCCGCAACAACGGCGGTCAGCTCGGCGACGGCACCTTGAAGACACGGGCGTTCGCGACCCAGGTCCGCGGCCGCGGCAAGGACCCGAAACTCGTCGGCGTGCAGCATGTGGTGGCCGGCGAGGGGTACAGCGTCGCGGTGCTGACGAACGGCACGATCATGACCTGGGGCGCCAACGGGCGTGGCCAGCTGGCCACCGGCGACCGGTCCGACCGGAGCAAGCCCGGGCCGGTCACCGTCGAGAACGGCGTACCGCCGCCGAGCTGGGTGACCGCGATCGGCGCCGGCCGCCGGCACCTGCTGATCGCCTTGCGGTAAAGACTCCGATCGGCTTCTGGTGAAGGCCTGATCGGCTTGTGGTGAAGGCCTGATCGGCTTGTGGTAAAGGCTATTTGGCCTTCTTCGGGACGGCCGGCGGCTTCAGCGGCAGGGAGTCCAGCACCTTGCGGAGGATCTTGACCGAGGGGTCCTCCGGCGCGAGCAGGGTCTCGCCGACGGTGCCGAACTCGGTCTCGTTCCAGTAGACGAGTGCCTTCACCTCGGGGTACGGCTTCAGCTGGGCCGGGATGGCCCCGAAGATCGCGCTCCGCTTGGTCTCGCCCAGCTTGCGGTCGACACCCCACTCGCCGAGCATGATCGGCTTGCCGGGATGCTTCGTGGTCGCCCAGGTGTAGAAGCCCGGCCACTTCGGGAAGTCCTCGGCGGTCCGGTTGACGGCCCGGCCGATGCCACTGCCCCAGACCGGGTTCTCGCTGAAGATGTACGGATCCTCGGCGATCCAGTCGACCACGTCGTCACCGGGGTACAGGTCCTCGAACCAGGGCTGCGAGCCCCAGTGCGGCGTACCCATGTAGTTCATCACGTAGATCGCGTTGGTCACGCCGTTGGACCGCATCCGCTCGACCACGTGCCGGTACATGCCGGCGAAGTCCTTGGCGGTCATCCCGGAGCCCGCCTTCGGAACAACTTCCTCCTCGGGCTCGTGGTGGATCACCAGGAAGAACTTCTCCGGGAAGGTCGACTTCAGGTAGCTGGCCTCGGCGTCGATGGCCCCGTCGACGACCTTGTCGCCGGCCGCCACCTCGGCCCAGGTCCGGCCCATCTCGGGCTTCCAGTTGAGCAGCAGCATCCGCTTCTTGCCTGGTTCGCGGGCGCGCTTGATCATGTTGGAGCTCGGGAACAGGCCCGGGCTGGAGTTGTAGTAGTGCGCGATGTCGACGGGCTGACCGATCACCTGCTCGAAGTCGGGCAGTGCCTCGTCCCAGGTCTCGTTGCCGATCGGGTTCGCCGCCGCGCCGAACCAGACGCCGCATTTGGGGACCAGGAGGTCGGTCACGCCGCAGCCGGGCGTGGGAGTCGGCGTACCAGGCGTGCCTGGGGTTCCGGGCGTTCCCGGTGTTCCTGGGGTGCCGGGTGTGCCAGGGGTTCCCGGCGTACCGGGGGTGCCTGGTGGGCCCGACGGGGTCGCGGTGGGCACGATTGCGCCACTTTCTGACTTGCCATCGTCGTCGGACACCAGGGCGGTGCTGACCAGACCGACAGCGATCGCTCCGGCGGTCACCGCGGCTGTCATCAGCCAGCGGTTCCAGCCTCGCCCCCTGCTCGGCTCGTTCATCACTGCATGCTACTGCCCGCTACGCAGAATCAGCGCGATTGACGTGGTAACCGGTGTCCCGCGGGGCGAGAGGGGGCGGGTCGCCCCGCGGGATCCGGTTCTCCACGGTGCCTGAACCCTTGGGGGAAGGGTTCTAGCACCTCCCGGACCGCCGGCCCCTCGGGGGTTGGGCCGGCTCCCGGTTCCCAGGCCTCGGCCCGGGGGTTCGTGGGGGTGCCGGAGCAGGGTCCGGCACCCCTGCGAGGGCTAGTTCAGGCGGCGGGCCAGGGGGCCGTTGTCCAGCACCTGCTGGGCGGTGGACCTGGCTGCGCTCGACGAGTCCAGCCTGGTCAGGCCGACCGGGTCGAACTTCGTCTCGTTCCAGTACACGAGCGCCTTGAGCGCCGGCAGCTTCGCCAGTCCCTCGTCGACCGTGTTCAGGATGTCCGCCTTCGTCTTGCCGAAGGTGAGCTGCTCGTTGACGCCCCACTCGCCCAGCATGATCGGCTTACCCGGGTGCTTCGTCGTCGCCCAGGTGTAGAAGCCCGGCCAGTTCGGGTAGGTGTAGGTGTCCTTGCGGTTGACCGCGTTGGCGAAGTCGGTCCACCAGTCCTTGGAGTTCCCGAAGATGTACGGGTCCTCCGCGATCCAGTCGACGACGTCGTCACCGGGGTAGAGATCGGCGAACCAGGACTGCGAGCCCCAGTGCGGCGTACCCATGTAGTTCATCACGAAGACCGCGTTGGTGACGCCGTTGGCCTTCAGCCGCAGAGCCACGTGCCGGTACATCGCCCGATAGTCCTTGGCCGTCATCCCCGACCCGGCGGCCGGCCTGACCTCGTCCTCCGGCTCGTGGTGGATCCCGAGGAAGAACTTCTCCGGGAAGGTCGTCTTCAGGTACTTGGCCTCGGCATCGATCGCCGCGTCCACTGCCGGGTCACCGGCCGCCACCTGGGCCCAGGTACGGCCCATCTCCGGCTTCCAGTTCAGCAGCAGGATCCGCTTCTTGCCGGGTTCACGGGCGCGCTTGATCATGTCCGCGCTCGGGAACACCTTCGGGCTGGAGTTGTAGTAGTGCGCGATGTCGACCGTGCGGCCGATCGTGGACTCGAACGCCGGCAGGGCGGCATCCCACGACTCGCTGCCCAGCGGGTTCGCGGCGGCCCCGAACCAGGCGCCGCAGGACGGCACCAGCAGGGCGGAGACCGAACAGCCCGGACCGGCGGTGGGGGTGGAGGTCGGCGTGGACGTCGGCGCCGTGGTGGGCTTCGTCGGAGCCGTGGTCGGCTGCGTCGGCGCGGTCGTCGGCTTCGTCGGGACACCCGTCGGGGTAGTGGTCGGTTTGGTCGGCAGCTTCGTCGGCGCGACGGTGGGCATGGACGGCGTCGGGCCGTCACTGTCGCGCAGGTAGCTGATCTCCAGCTTCGACTCGCTGCGGCCGGACTCACGCGAACCGAAGACGGCGTAGTTGCTGCCTTCGGGCTGAGCCAGGACCAGGTTCAGTACGCCGGCCTCGGTCACCGCGGCCGACACGTCGATCCGCAGCTCCGCCGACTTGCCGTCGTCGGCCACGGTCGCGATCGGCGTACCAGCGGCCTTCGGTGCGGTCGCGTAGCTGACACTCTCGGCCCAGCCACCCGGCCCGGTGGCGGCCATGATGGTGCCCGGAGTGCCGGGGGTCAGCCGGTGCAGTACCAGCGTCGCCTTGCGGTTGATCCCTGCGGCGACGGGGGGCACGGTGTACCGCAGCAGGATCGATGCCTCACTCTTCCTCGCCACCAGCCGCGACGACCAGCCATGACGCTGGGTGCTCGACTTGCTGGAGACGTAGGCGTCGGCGTTGGCCGACAACTCGACGGGGTCCGGGAGCTTGGTCGGCTTGTTGAGCGCCGCTACGCCCAGCCCGGTGGTACCCAGCAGGATCGCGATCGCTGCGACGATCGGGATCAGTGTTCTCCGGCCTGCTTTGGCGACCGGTTCATTCAGTACGTCGGAGGGAACGGCAGCACGATGTCGTGCATACCTACGGGAGATTTCATCCCGCATGGGGGCAGTCCTTCCTGCACGCCTGTGAGGTTAGCTGTCGGGCTCGGATCGGAAGTATTACCCGGCCGTTCTCACGGCTTCGCCCCAAGGACCTGTCCGGATGTTTCACGTCCGGTCGGTCCGGGAACCTGTGGGTCCCCCACTTCTGCCCTCTATTGCTGGGTGGTAGTTGATCGTCGGCCCGGAGGGCGGAACTCGGCGTTGCAGGTCGACGACTTGGCGGTACCCGGCCAACCCCAGCCGGGCCAGGCGCGTTGACCTTAGCCAGAAGTTCACGACCGGCTCAAGACCACTGGTTCCGGCCTTAACCTGCACGATCCGTGACGAAAACACGGAGCGTAGTATCACAGCTGGATAACAAGCCGAATCGTTACGTAACGTAGAAGAAGTCTGGCTATCCGGACACATTTCGCAGTAATTCGATCTGAATCTGGGGTGTGATTTGAACGAACTCTTTACTCAACGAGAGCGGCCCACCCAGAGCTGAAACGCTTGTTTTGCAGGTATTTCAAGCGAATGATTCAGCGTTTTCCGCGCCGGTGACCGGCGGCCAGCTTGTCGATGATGCTGCCGGTGGTGGCGACCGCCGCGGCTATTTGCGCTCTGTCACGGTCGTTCTCCTGCTCGGACACCGACTGGCTCTCCGGGTCCTTCAGAATGGCCGCCAAGGTGTCCAGGAAGGCCCCCCGCTCTTCGCAGAGGGTGACCAGGCCCAGCTTGCCCATCCGGCGGGAGAACTCCTGCTGATGCTGGTCCACGTGCTCGCCCAACGCAGGGTCACGGGGCACCACCAGCGGCTTGCGGCCCTGTCTGCGGACCTCGAGCATGGTGGCCGGTCCGCCGTGCGTGACGACCGCGGTCGCTCGGCGCATCAGGGCCTGCAATTCGTCGTACGGGACGATGGTGACGCCTTCGGCGCGGCGTGGGGCGGCGGTGTCACCGACCTGCGCGAGGGCTCTCAGCGACTCGTTGCCGGGCTGCTCGAGGAAGTCATCCAGCCAGCCGACCAGGCGGTCGAAATGGTGGTGGTCGGTGCCGAGGATGACCAGGACATCCAGATCGCTCACAGCAGCCTCCCGACGACAGTCGACCCGGCGTACAGGTCCTTCTGTTCTTCCCACTGGACCAGCATCCGGGTCGTGAACGGGCGGCAGAGCTTGGCGGTCAGCGTGGCGTGGTCGATCCGGTCGAAGACCTCGATGTAGACGGTCGGGACCCTTTGCAGGCGGGCCAGCACGAAGAACGGCAGCGCGACGCCGGCCCCGGTGGTGACGACGACGTCCGGACGCTCCTTGACCATCACCCGGACCGCCAGCAGCGTGTTGCGGATCAGGTTCTTGATGTTGCGGGTGGTCGGGTAGTAGGCGAAGTAGGTCCGCTCCCCCGACAGCTTCGACAGGCCGTCCTCGGTCGGGAAAGTCACCCACGCCGTGTCCCGCTGCGACCACCAGGGCTTCAGCGTCATCAGCTGTTCCAGGTGCCCGCCACTGGAACAGACCATCAGTACCCGGAGCTGGCTGTCCGGCTCGGTCGCGCTCACCGGGCCTCGTTCACCATGCCGGCCCCGACGGTGCGGTTGGTCGCCTCGTCGATCAGCACGAAGCCACCGGTCGACCGGTTCCGTTTGTACTCGTCGACGAGCAGCGGCTGGGTCGTGCGCAGCCGGACCCGGCCGATGTCGTTCAGGCCCAGGTGGTCGGCCGCCATGTCGCGGTGCAGCGAGTTGATGTCCAGCCGGTACTGCAGATCCTTCACCATCGCGCGCGCCGACCGGGTGGTGTGCTTGATCGCGAGCTTCTGGCCGGGCCGCAGCGGGGCGTCGTCCATCCAGCAGATCATCGCGTCGATGTCCTGGGTGACGGCCGGTGCGTTGTTCACCCGGCAGATCATGTCACCCCGGGAGACGTCGATCTCGTCGGTCAGCCGGATCGTCACCGACATCGACGGGAACGCCTCGTCGATCTCGCCGTCGGCGGTCTCGATCGAGCGGATCGTGCTGGTGAAACCGGACGGCAGCACCATCACTTCGTCGCCGGGCTTGAGGATGCCGCCCGCCACCTGGCCGGCGTACCCGCGGTAGTCGCGGTGCAGGTCGGACTGCGGGCGGATCACGTACTGCACCGGGAAGCGGACGTCGATCAGGTTCCGGTCGCTGGCGACGTGCACGTTCTCCAAGTGGTGCAGGAGGCTCGGCCCTTCGTACCAGCTCATGTTCGTCGAGCGGGTGACGATGTTGTCGCCGGCCAGTGCGGAGACCGGGATGATGGTCAGGTCGCCGACGTCGAGCTTGGCGGCGAACTGGGTGAACTCGGCGCGGATCTCCTCGAAGACGTCCTCGGAGTAGTCGACCAGGTCCATCTTGTTCACGCACAGCACCAGGTGCGGGACGTGCAGAAGCGTTGCCAGGAAGGCGTGCCGGCGACTTTGCTCCAGCAGGCCCTTCCGGGCGTCGACCAGGATCAGCGCGAGGTCGGCGGTGGACGCACCGGTCACCATGTTGCGGGTGTACTGGATGTGGCCGGGCGTGTCGGCGACGATGAACTTGCGCCGCGGGGTGGCGAAGTACCGGTAGGCGACGTCGATCGTGATGCCCTGCTCGCGTTCGGCCCGCAGGCCGTCGGTCAGCAGCGCCAGGTTCACGTAGTCGTCACCGCGGTCGCGGCTGGCGCGCTCGACCGACTCGATCTGGTCGGTGAAGACCGACTTGGTGTCGTAGAGCAGCCGCCCGATCAGCGTGCTCTTGCCGTCGTCGACGGATCCGGCCGTGGCCAGTCTGAGGATGTCCACGATCAGAAGTACCCTTCCCGCTTGCGGTCTTCCATCGCGGCCTCGCTGAACTTGTCGTCGCCACGAGTGGCGCCGCGCTCGGTGATCCGGGTGCTGGCGACCTCGTCGATGACCTTGGCGACGGTGTCCGCGTCCGACTTCACCGCGGCCGTCAGCGACGCGTCGCCGACCGTGCGGTAGCGGACCATCGCGGTGAAGGTCTGCTCGCCGTCCTTCGGCCGGCAGAACTCGTTCGCCGCGTAGAGCATCCCGTTGCGGTCGAAGACTGTCCGCTCGTGCGCGTAGTAGATCGACGGCAGCTCGAGCTGCTCCTGCTCGATGTACTGCCAGATGTCCAGCTCGGTCCAGTTCGACAGCGGGAAGACCCGGATGCTCTCGCCCAGGTGGATCCGGCCGTTGTAGAGGTTCCACAGCTCGGGCCGCTGATTCTTCGGGTCCCACTGGCCGAACTCGTCGCGGAACGAGTAGACCCGCTCCTTGGCCCGGGCCTTGTCCTCGTCGCGGCGGGCGCCGCCGAAGACCGCAGTGAACTGGTGCTTCTCCAGCGCCTCGAGCAGTACCGGTGTCTGGATCCGGTTCCGGGTGCCGTCCGGCGGGGCCTGCACGAAGCCGCGATCCAGTGCTTCCTGGACGCTGGCCACGACGAGCTGTACGCCGACCTCGGCGACCCGGCGGTCGCGGAACTCCAGTACTTCGGGGAAGTTGTGCCCGGTGTCGACGTGCATCACCGAGAACGGGATGCGGGCCGGGTGGAACGCCTTCTGGGCGAGCCGGAGCATCACGATCGAGTCCTTGCCGCCGGAGAACAGCAGCACCGGGCGCTCGAACTCGGCGGCGACCTCACGGAAGATGTAGATCGCTTCGGACTCCAGGGTCTCCAGTTGGGTCAACTGGTAGTTCCGGCTCACGAGGCTCTCACTTCCGCTTCTGGTTGCTGGCTGGCAATGGCAGCCAGCAGCTTGGCAGAAATCTCTGGCCGACACACAACCAGCTCAGGCAGCTTCGGGCTGGGCTGGTTGTAGAGCAGGGGTGATCCGTCGATCCGGCTGCAGAACAGTCCGGCCGCCTGAGCGACCGCGACCGGCGCAGCTGAGTCCCACTCGTATTGGCCGCCGGCGTGGACATAGGCGTCCACCTCGCCACGGAGTACGGCGGTGGCCTTGACTCCGGCTGAACCCATCGGGACCAGCTCGGCACCGAGCTCGGTCGCCAGGTACTCGACCAGGGCCGGCGGGCGGCTCCGGCTGACGGCGATCCGCAGCGGACCGTCCGGACGCGGTGGCAGCAGGCGTGGATCGACGGTGTCGTGCACGATCTGGTGGGCCGGTAGTGCGACGGCACCGGCCGCGAGCTCACCACGCTCCCAGAGCGCGACGTGGACGGCCCAGTCGGATCGGTCGCCTTCGCCGTACTCCCGGGTGCCGTCCAGTGGGTCGATGATCCAGACCCGGTCGGCCGAGAGCCGCTCGGTGGTGTCCGCCGACTCCTCACTCAGTACTGCGTCGTCCGGCCGCCGCTCGGTCAGTCCGCCGATCAGCAGGTCGTTCGCCAGTTCATCACCGCGGGCGCCCAGCTCCCGTCCCGACAGCGCTGTGACGCGCAGCTCGAGCAGCAGCTTTCCCGCGGCGGCGGCTAGTTCTACGGCGAGTTCGCCGTCTTCCCTGGTCGCCATTCGGTCCCCCTTCGTCATGTCCCCAGCGCCCGCGCAGACCTCGCCGCGGACCTTCCCCCCTGCTCCAGGCGCCCTAGTAGGCGCCGGAGCCCTTCACTACAGCCCGCACGGTCTTCCACAGGATCAGCAGATCCAGCGTCATCGACCAGTTGTCCACATACCGCAGGTCGAGCAGCACCGAGTCGTCCCAGGACAGGTCACTGCGTCCACTCACCTGCCAGAGTCCGGTCAGCCCAGGCTTGACCAACATCCGCCGGGTGTCGTCGGCGGCGTACATCGCCACCTCCTGCTCCAGCGGAGGCCGCGGGCCGACCAGGGACATCTCGCCGCGCAGCACGTTGATCAGCTGCGGCAGCTCGTCCAGGGAGTAGCGCCTCAGGTACGCGCCGACCTTGGTGACCCGGGGGTCGACCCTGAGCTTGAAGAGGACCGCGTTGCCGTCGCTGTCCGGCTCCAGAGCGGCCTGCTGCTTCTCGGCACCGGCGACCATCGTGCGGAACTTCAGCATCGTGAACATCTCGTTGCCGCGACCGACCCGAGGCTGCTTGAACAACACCGGTCCGCGGCTGCTCAGCTTGACCGACAGCGCGATCCCGGCCAGCAGCGGCAGGGCGATCGTCAGCAGGAACAGCGCCGCCACCCGGTCGAAGATGCTCTTCAGCAGGTGCGGACCCGCACTCGCCGACGGCCGCTCCAGGTGCAGCAGCGACAGCCCGGCGACCGGGCGGACCGAGATCCGCGGCCCGGCGACCTCGATGATGCCCGGCGAGACGATCAGCTCGACACCGTGCTGCTCCAGGGCCCAGGACAGCCGCCGCAGCGACTGCCCGGCGAGATCAGGGTCGGAGGCGATCGCGACCACGTCGACCGAGTGCCGGTTGACCGCGGCCATGATGTCGGCCTCGTCGAGCGCGTCGGCCGGCGTCGCGCCCGGACGGGAGTCGCCGCGCGGACGGCAGACCGCCACCACCCGGAACCCGTCGGCCGGACGCTTCTCCAGCCGCTGGCTCAGCTCGGCGGCCTCACCGTTGCGGCCGACCACCAGCACCCGGCGCATGCAGCGACCGCGGTAACGGTGCCGGCTCAGGTCGCGGCGCAGGAAGTACCGCAGCAGCAGGGCGAGCAACACCGTCGCCGGGATCGCCAGTACGACGAAGCCACGGGCGATCTCGCTCTTGGTCGCGTACGACGCGATCGCGACGACCGCGGTGAGTCCGACGCCCGACCGGAGGATGGAACGGAACTCGTCCGCGCCCGCGCCGAAGGAACGCGACTCGTACCCCCGGGACAGGGCGACCGCGGCAACCCATGCCAACGGCAACAGACTTCCGAAGATCAGATAACCCGCACCGACGGTGTAACCGAACCTGGTCAGCAACGCGACCGAGGCGCCGATCACCGCGGCGAGCAGATCGCCACCGATCGCGGCCCAGCGATAGACGGCAACCCAAGGAGGCTCCGTCACCCACGCCGAGCGCGGCACGATGGCCGGCACCGTGTCCGGGACGACCCAGACCGGTCGACGCCGATCGAGCACGTCCGTAGCGGTCGGCTCGATGGAACCCACCTCCGACATGTTCTCCCCCATGACGGCATTATCCGTCACCCGCAGTCACCCCCCGGTGAGAATCGGTCCCCGTTTCCCCCGGGCCCGATTTGCCGCATGTTCGCCACCCCGTCGGCGGCAATTCACCTGAGGGTACTACGTGTCACGGCCTTCCGACAGCAGCAACTCCCCGGTCCTGTTAACAACTGAAAGGCCGGCCCTCACGGGCCGGCCCATCACGCTGTGTGTCCCGGTGGCCGGAGCGCCCAGGACATCGTTGTCAGCCCGCGATCAGGCCGTCGCCGCTGATCAGTTCACGCATCTCCGCGAGCGTGCTGTCACCCGGCGGCAGGATCGCGTCGGAGTCGTGCAGCTCGTTGTCCGGCACCCGCTCACCGCTGCGGACGAACTCCAGCAGCGCGCCGAACGCCGTACGGAACCCGTCCTCGTCTCCCGCGGAGACGGCCTTCTCCAGATCGGTGTCGACCGCGTTCAGCTGGTCGAGCTTGTCGTCGGCCAGCTTCCACTGACCTTCACCCATGATCCGGACGATCATCGTGCGTCTCCGTCCTGCGGTCGAACCGGCTCTGCTTGCTGACTGGGCTGCTGCACAGGCTGCGCCGCACCGGGCGCGTCCTGGGCGATCTCCTTCGGTGCTGCGCTACCGCTCAGCTGGGCCTTCATCGCGGCCAGCTCGTTCTCCACGTCGGAGCCGGACGACATCCGCTCCAGCTCGAGGGTGATGCTGTCCTTGCTGCTCCCGGAGGCGTCGTCGAGCGCGCCGGAGGCGAGCAGCTCGTCGATCGCACCGGCCCGGGCCTGCATCTGCTGGGTCTTGTCCTCGGCTCGCTGGACCGCCAGGCCGACGTCGCTCATCTCCTCGGAGATGCCGGAGAAGGCCTCGTTGATCCGGGTCTGCGCCTCGGCGGCCGTGTAGGTCGCCTTGATCGTCTCCTTGCGGGTCCGGAACGACTCGACCTTGGCCTGCAGCCGCTGCGAGGCGAGGGTGAGCTTCTCCTCCTCACCCTGCAACTGGGCGTGCTGGGCGGTCAGGTCGTCGATCTGGCCCTGCAGCCCGGACTTGCGGGTCAGGGCCTCGCGGGCCAGGTCCTCACGGCCCATCGAGAGCGCCTTCTGGGCCTGGTCCTGCAGCTTCTGCGACTGCGACTGCAGCTGCGAGGCCTGCAGTTCGACCCGCTTGCGGCTGGTGGCGACGTCGGCTACGCCCCGGCGCACCTTCTGCAACAGCTCGAGCTGCTTCTGGTACGAGTAGTCAAGGGTTTCGCGAGGATCCTCAGCCTTGTCCAAAGCCGAATTGGCCTTGGCCTTGAAGATCGTCGACACCCGCCTGAAGATGCTCATCGATATCCGTACCCCTTCTGTGCCGGAGAGTGGACCCGGCGTGCGTGTCAACCACCCTATGTCCCGATGGGTCACCACACCATCAGGACCGGCCCCGATAAAGTGGTGGTCAGTTCCGGGGACCACCCCGAGTCGGGCGAGCCGCCCGGTTGAGCCAGCCAGTCCCGAATGAGGTCCAGTCCCCGTGTTCCGTCGTACCAAGTCTGAGACATCGCCCCAAACCCCGGCCACCGCCCCCGGCAAGGTCGGTGGCAAAGGCCGGCCGACGCCGACCCGGAAAGAGGCCGAGGCGGCCCGGAAGCAGGCGCTGAAGAAGCCGCGCAACCGCAAGGAGGCCGCGGCGTACCGGCGGGAGAAGGTCCGGATCGAGCGCGGCAAGATGCAGGAGGCGATGAAGACCGGCGACGACCGCTACCTGCCGGCCGCCGACAAGGGCCCGGTACGCCGGTTCGCCCGCGACTACGTCGACGCCCGCTGGTCGGTGATGGAGTTCGCCCTGCCGGTGCTGCTGGTGGTCTCGCTGCTCGGCGTCGTCTTCTCGCAGGCCTTCACCTGGCTGCCCGGCCTGGTCAACATCCTGTTCCTGCTGATGATCGTCGCGATCGCCGCCGACTGGTTCCTGATCACCAGCGGCATCAAGCGCGCGGTGGCCCGCAAGTTCCCGGACGAGTCCGCCAAGGGCATCGGCTTCTACGCGGTCCGCCGGACGATGCAGATGCGCCGCTGGCGGCTGCCGAAGCCGATGGTCGCCCGCGGCGAGAAGCCGGTGTAGGTAGGGTCTGAGGTATGGACTTTCGTTATCTCGGCAACAGTGGGTTGAAGGTCAGCGAGATCTCCTACGGGAACTGGCTCACACATGGCTCGCAGGTGGAGAACGAGCAGGCGAAGGCCTGTGTGAAGGCGGCTCTGGAGGCCGGCATCACCACGTTCGACACGGCGGACACCTATGCCAACACCGCGGCGGAGACCGTGCTCGGTGAGGCGCTGGCGGGCGTCCGCCGGGAGTCGCTGGAGATCCTCACCAAGGTGTACTGGCCGACCGGGCCGGGTGGACCGAACGACACCGGCCTGTCCCGCAAGCACATCCACGAGTCGATCAACGCTTCGCTCAAGCGCCTGCAGACGGACTACGTGGACGTCTACCAGGCCCACCGCTACGACACGGAGACGCCGCTCGAGGAGACCATGGAGGCGTTCGCCGACGTGGTCCGGCAGGGCAAGGCGCTCTACATCGGTACGTCGGAATGGACCGCCGAGCAGCTCCAGGAAGGGCACCGGCTGGCCCGCGAGCTGCACATCCCGCTGGTCTCGAACCAGCCGCAGTACAGCATGCTCTGGCGGGTCATCGAGGCCGAGGTGGTGCCGGCATCGGAGGAGCTCGGGATCGGGCAGGTGGTGTTCTCGCCGATCGCGCAGGGCGTACTGACCGGGAAGTACCTGCCGGGGCAGCAGCCGCCGGAGGGGTCGCGGGCCACCGACGAGAAGGGTGGCGCGACCTTCGTCAAGCGGTTCCTCACCGACGACGTGCTGACCCGCGTGCAGCAGCTGAAGCCGGTCGCCGACGAGGTGGGCCTGTCACTGGCCCAGCTGGCCGTCGCGTGGGTGCTGCAGAACCCGAACGTGTCGTCGGCCATCACCGGCGCGTCCCGCCCGGAGCAGGTCACCGAGAACGTCAAGGCGGCCGGCGTCAAGCTCGAGGAGGAGCAGTTGAAGCAGATCGACGAGATCCTCGGCAGTGTGGTCGAGCGTGATCCGGCGAAGACCGTGCAGAACGCCCCGCAGACCAGGCCGGGCCGATGAGCTGGACGTGGCGGTTCGAGACCGCCGACGGCGCACCGGCCGATCCGGGCGAGGTGACCGGCGACTTCTCCGCCCAGGGCGACGCGGAGAGCTGGCTGGGTGAGATCTGGCGTGAGCTCGTCGACAAGGGCGTCGGTCAGGTCTACCTGCTCGAGGACGGCCGCGAGGTCTACGGCCCGATGAGCCTCGCCGCCCAGGAGTAGAACAACAACCAGCCCGTACTGCGATCTGCCTGCCGCCGCGCGTTCGCAGTACGGGGCACTAGGTAAGCTGCGCTCGAACCAAACTCCTGTGCCGTAGGGAAGCCGGTCCGAAGCCGGCGCTGACCCGCAACCGTAGGCCATGGCGTGACAGCACGCCGTGGCGAGCCGGAACACTGTGGCACAGGCGACAGGCTCACCAACCCGCCGAGGCTCGCGGGTGGAGCCGGGCCGAGTAGCCCGACCTTCGAACCGGCAGCGGCGCGAAGTCCTCCACCGGAGTCCCGGCCTGAGCGAGGACACGAAATGACTGCACACCGGACCGTACGACTGGTCCTCAGCCTGCTGGCGGGTCTCCTGCTGGCGGGGACCGTCACCACCACCGCCGCACAGGCAGAGGACGGCTACCGCTTCTGGGGTTACTACCAGTGGAGCGGCAGCCAGTGGGCCTTCGCACAGAAGGGTTCTGACGGCGTAGTACCGAAGGACGGCTCTGTCGAGGGCTGGCGGTACGCAGTCGGCGGCGCCAAGCCTCGTGTGCCCCGTGCAGCGGGTGACTTCAACGCCATCTGCGGTACGACGCCGGCTGAGTCCGGGAAGAAGCGTGTCGCTCTGGTGATCGACCCGGGCACCCAGGCCGACTCGGCGACCGGCCAGACCCCACCTGCTCCGACCGGCACCTGCGTGGTCACCGACCCCGCGGCGACCGGCGCGAAGGTCCTCGCCGCGGTAGGGCCGGTCCGGATCGAGAAGGGCCTGACCTGCGGTATCGAGGGCTACCCGGAGACGACCTGCGGCCAGCCGGTGAGCAAGATCAACGTGCCCGCCACCGACGCTCCGGTGACGCTGCAGATCCAGCCGGCCGTCGGCTCGACCGCCATCCCCACCGCGACCCCGCAGGCCAACACGCCCGCGCCGGCCAAGCAGGACGACGACAGCAGTGCGCCCTGGGGCGGGATCGTCGGCTTGGCAGCGCTGGTGCTCCTGCTTGCCGGTGGTGGCCTCTTCCTGAGCCGTCGTCGCCGCAGTCAGCACGCGGGCCAGTAGGTGCGCGCTGTCCACCACCTCACACTCCCCCGGGCTCTGCACCCGGGGGCTTGGTGGTTGTGGGCACTGGGCCTGGCAGTGGCTGCCAGCAGGACTCGCAACCCGGTGCTGCTGGTCCTGATCCTCGCCGTAGCCGGCTTCGTAGTCGCCGCCCGTCGCAGTGACGCGCCCTGGGCGAACAGCTACGTCGCGTTCCTCAAGCTCGGCCTGGTGGTGATCGGCCTCCGTGTGGTCCTGCAGGCACTCCTGTCGACGCGTTCGCAGGGCAACACCTTGCTCTTCACGCTGCCGCAGATCCCCCTGCCGGACTGGGCCAACGGCGTGAAGCTCGGCGGCGAGGTGACCGCAGAGGCGCTGCTCACAGCCCTGTACGACGGGGGCCAGCTCGCCGTGATGCTCTGCTGCATCGGCGCAGCGAATGCCCTGGCCAGCCCGCGCAGGTTGCTCAAGTCGTTGCCTGGGGCCCTCTACGAGATGGGTGTCGCCTGCGTGGTCGCATTGACATTCGCTCCGCAGCTAGTGGTTGACGCACGCCGCATCCGGGGCGCCCGCAGACTCCGCGGCCGCACCAGAGGCTCTTTCCGTACTACGGCGATGCCAGTACTCGAAGGCGCTCTGGACCGGTCGGTCGAGCTGGCCGCAGCAATGGACTCCCGCGGCTACGGGCGCACAGCGCACGTCCCTCGTCGCCAGCGCAGGATCACCGGAGGCTCAGTGTTGCTGGGCTTGCTGGGCATCGCACTGGGCGTCTACTCGCTGCTCACCGACGCAATGGCGTTCCCGGTAGCTGCTGGAGCGTTGGTGATCGGTCTGCTGCTTGCAGTCGGCGCCATGGCTATCGGCCGGCAACGAGTGACCCGAACTCGCTACCGCCCGGACCCGTG
This sequence comes from Kribbella sp. NPDC006257, assembly GCF_040613535.1. Lineage (NCBI taxonomy): Bacteria > Bacillati > Actinomycetota > Actinomycetes > Propionibacteriales > Kribbellaceae > Kribbella > Kribbella sp. NPDC006257. The sequence continues at coordinate 35,098 of NZ_JBEXSJ010000048.1, read as the reverse complement.
GGCGCTGCCCGAGTGGCTGGTGACCGCGGCCGGTGCGGTTGCTGCCGTGACCATGATCATCGCGGCAGCCCGTGGTACGCACGGCCTGGTGCTGGCCGGTCCCCTAGTGGTTCCGCCGGTGCCGGTCGGACCTGTGATCGGCCTGCTGGTCGGCCTCGCCCCCGCGATCGTGGCCCCGCCTCTGACCCGACGAGCTGAGCTGGTGCCCGCATGATCGAGTTCGACCGGGTCACGGTGACGTACGCCGGCGCGAAGGAGCCGGCGCTGCGGGACGTCAACTTCGTCGTACCGGAAGGCGAACTGGCGCTGGTGATCGGCCGGACCGGTTCCGGCAAGTCCACGCTGCTGCGGACCATCAACGGGCTGGTGCCGCACTTCACCGGTGGCACCCTGGCCGGCCGGGTGCTGGTGAACGGCCGGGACACCCGCGACTACCGGCCGCGCGACCTGGCCGATGTGGTCGGCATCGTCGGCCAGGACCCGATGTCGGGGTTCGTCACCGACACGGTCGAGGACGAGCTCGCCTACAGCATGGAGTCCCTCGGCATCGCCCCGGACGTGATGCGCCGACGGGTCGAGGAGACGCTCGACCTGCTCGGGCTGGCCGACGTCCGGGATCGGCCGCTGACCTCGTTGTCCGGTGGTCAGCGGCAGCGGACTGCGATCGGCGCAGCGCTCACCTCGCACCCCGCAGTACTGGTTCTGGACGAGCCGACGTCGGCACTGGATCCGCAAGCCGCTGAAGAGGTACTGGCCGCGCTACAGCGGCTGGTGCACGATCTGGGTGTCACTGTGGTGATGGCCGAGCACAGGCTTGAGCGGGTCATCCAGTACGCCGACAGGGTGATTGAAGTGCCAGGCGGCACCAGTGCTGTGTCTACTGGACTACCAGTGGACCTGATGGTGACAGCGCCGGTCGCGCCTCCCGTGGTCGAGCTGGGCCGACTTGCCGGCTGGTCACCATTGCCGCTGTCGGTCCGCGACGCCAGGCGTGCTGCCGTGGCGCTCAGGAGTCAGCTGGCCGACCACGCTCCACTGCGACCAGTCCCTGCCCCCGGCCGTGAGCTTGCCAAGTGCAACGACCTGGTTGTGGCCTATGGCAACGTCACTGCTCTGCGAGGGGTCTCGCTGACCATCAACGCGGGCGAGATAGTTGCCCTGATGGGTCGCAACGGCGCCGGCAAATCCACGCTGCTCAATGCGTTGGTCGGACTCATCACGCCACGCTCCGGCACTGCGCTGGCGGCCGGCGCCGACCCCCGGCGTACGAGACCCAAGCAGCTCGTCAAAGCAGTCGGACTGGTACCGCAGGAGCCAGCAGACCTCCTGTACGCCGCCACTGTGGCTGACGAGTGCTCTGGAGCCGACTCGGACTTCCATGTGCCCTTGGGTAGCTGTCGAGCACTCCTGGATCGCCTGGCTCCGGACATCGACGACCAGCTCCACCCACGAGACCTCTCGGAAGGGCAGCGCCTCTGCCTCGCCCTGGCGGTCGTACTCTGCGGTGCTCCCCCACTGCTCTTGCTGGACGAACCGACCCGCGGTCTGGACTACGGAGCCAAGCACCGCCTTGTTGCGATCCTCCGGGAGCTCGCCGAGGCCGGCCACGCGGTCGTCTTGTCCACGCATGACGTCGAAATGGTTGCCGAGGTCGCCAGCCGGGTCCTGGTACTTGCCGACGGGGAGCTGGTCAGCGACGGTGAGACGGCGGCTGTCATCGCTGGCTCACCTGCCTTTGCGCCGCAAGTAGCGAAGATCCTTGCTCCACTGCCGTTCCTCACTGTCGGCGAGGTCGCTACTGCTCTGGACCGGGCGTCATGAGACTTGTCCGGCTCAAGCCACGCAGTACTGCGACTCTCTTGCTGGCGTCGTTGATCGGCCTACTGGCGTTCGGCTGGCCGCTGCTCTGGCAGAGCTCACAGGGCGGCGCCTCGGCCCTTGGGCACACCACTGACGCTCCCTGGCTGTTCGTGCTTCTCCTGCCGCTTCTGGTTGCCGTCGTACTGGCCGAGCTGGCCGAGTCGGGGATCGACGCGAAGGTGATCTCGCTGCTCGGCATGCTCGCTGCTGTCGGGGCCGCGCTGCGTGCACTTGGCCCTGGTACTGCGGGGCTCGAGCCTGGGTTCTTCCTGTTGATCCTGGCGGGGCGTGCGTTCGGTGCAGGGTTCGGGTTCGTGCTGGGCGCTGTGTCGCTGCTGGCCGGCGCGATGATCAGTGGTGGCGTCGGGCCGTGGATGCCTTTTCAGATGTTCGCGTGTGCGTGGGTGGGCTGCCTGGCTGGGCTACTGCCCCGCCTAGGTGGCCGGCTGGAACTGTTGCTGCTGGCTGCTTACTCGATGGTGGCCGGAGTGCTCTACGGCGTGGTGATGAACCTGTGGTTCTGGCCGTACGCGACATTCGGCAGCGACTTCTCCTTCATCCCCGGCGACTCCCTGGCGGAGAACCTGCATAGGTACTTCTTGTTCGTTGTGGCCACGTCGCTGGGCTGGGACATTCCTAGAGGCATCCTGTGCGCAGTACTGGTCCTGGTGCTTGGCCGGCCGATCCTCAACGCCTTCCGCCGGACCGCACGCAAGGCCGCGTTCGACGTACCGGTTGTGTTCGAAGACGGGAGCCGCAGCAATGGCTGAGCTGGTCACTGGTCCGGACGGAGCGGTTGTCGACGGCGTACTGCGTCTGGGCGCTGATGGGGTCGTCGCGGTAGACGGCTACGAGGTGTCAACAACCCGTACTTCCCGCGGTCTCCGCTACGACATCCGTACGCCGGACGGCGACCAACTCTCGTGGACCGCACCAGCTGCGCCGGGTCACCGGACCCTGGTGCTGGGCGGCGCGCGATCGGGCAAGTCCAGCACGGCCGAACAACTCATGACCTCGCCGGACACCGTGTACGTCGCGACGGGCTACTCCTCCGCCGACGACCCGGAGTGGGCCGACCGAATCGCCAAACACCGAGCCCAGCGCCCGCCGACCTGGGCCCTCGAGGAGACCATCGACCTGGTCCCGTTGCTCGAGTCACCCGGCCCGCCCTTGCTGATCGACTGCCTCACACTCTGGCTAGCGCGCGTAATGGACGAGTCCGAGGTCTGGGCAGACCACACCCGCGTGACCGAGGTAGAAGCCCGCATCGACCAACTCGCCGCCGCCTGGTCGCATACCCCCCGCACAGTAGTTGCCGTAAGCAACGAGATCGGCTCCGGCGTAGTCCCAGCCGACGCCGGAACCCGCCTCTACCGAGACCTGATGGGCCGCCTGAACGCAACCATCTCCCGCCACTCCACCACAGTCCTCTGGTGCGTAGCCGGCCGCACCATCACCCTATGACCAGCGAGGACAGCTCAATTCCCAACGCGGACGGCGGGGCGGGCGCATCGCCCAAACCTCACGGCCAGCACAGCACAGCCCGCCCTACGGGCACAGGCGCCGGGCAGGGCGCACGGCCCAACCCCGGCAGCCGGCAGCGCGCAGAGCGCTCGGATGCAGAGGCTACGGCGCGGCTGGAGAGTGCGCCGGACGATGCTGCGGGTACGGCGCCCCCAGAACACGCTGTGGCTGCAGCGCGCTCGGAGGGTGAGACACGCGGTGGGTGGGGGGACGGGGTGAAGCTGGCTCTGGGGACCTTGTCGGTTTTGCCGGTGGGGGTGCCTCGGGTGGTGGATCGGGGTGTGGCTGGGCGGGCGATGGTTCTTGGGCCTGCGATCGGGGTGGTGCTGGGTGGGGTTGCGGCTGGGGTGGTGGCTGGGGTTCAGGCGTTGCAGCCGGGTGCGGCGCTGCTGGCCGCAGTACTGGGGGTTGTGGTGCTTGCGGTGTTGTCCGGGGCGTTGCACCTGGATGGGTTGGCCGATACCGCGGACGGGCTGGGGAGCCGGCGGGATCGCGAGACGATGTTGCGGATCATGAAGCAGAGCGACATCGGCCCGTTCGGCGTCGTCTCGATCGTCGCGGTACTCCTGATCGACGTCGCCGCCCTGACCGCCTGCATCCAGGCCGGCTTCGGCTGGCAGTCGATCCTCATCGCCACCGTCGCCAGCCGCCTCACCCTGCCATGGTCCTGCCGTACGACGATCCCCTCAGCCAGACCCGACGGCCTCGGCGCCATGGTCGCCTCGACCGTCTCCCCCCTCGCCCTCACCCTCACCACCCTCCTCACCCTCGCAGCCACCACAGCCCTAGCCCTCTCACCCAGCACCCCCTCGACCGCCACCAGTAGCCCTGCGGCCGTCGCCACCAGCACCACGCCGTACGCCGGCGCCCCGATCCCCGAAGCGCTGGGCGCGCACGCCGCCCACCTCCTCGCCGCCGCCCTAGCTGTCATCCTGGCGATCACCGTCGCCCTCCTGATGACCCGCAAAGCCCGCCGAACCTTCGGCGGCATCACCGGCGACACCCTCGGCGCCACCGTAGAACTAGCCCTCCCCGCAGCCCTCCTAACCCTCGCCCTCACCACCTGAATCCAGTCCCCTCCCGCGCTACCCATCCATCCCCGCCACCCGCCACACCACCTGATCCATGACCCCGCCTGCTAGACCTCAACGCCCCGGCCCGTTGGTCGAACGCTGTTCTTTCGGTCAGTGACGGGATTATTTGGCGGTAGTGGGGGAAAGAGGTGTCAGCGGCACTGTGAGGTAGCGGCTCGGTACTGAGCGAAGTGGGTGGAGGGGTTTCGGGGTGCGCTGCCCGAGGTCGGCCGGGGAGTGCATTACTGTCCTGCCGGGGATTGTGGCGGGCAGGACTACGCGTAACGACGAGGACACATGGCGATCACTTTCCGGGTGGGTACCCATCGAGAGGCCGCGAAAGCGCCGCGATCCGTTATCTTTATGTAATGAACGCAACCCGTCCTGCGCCTGGCTCGCAGGCTTCGCTCCGCGAAGCCAACCGCGAGCGCGTTCTGGGGGTTGTCCGGCAGCACGGTCCGCTGACGCAGGTCGAGATCGCCGCCGCCTCCGGGCTCTCCGCCGCGACCGTGTCCAACATGGTCAAGGAGCTCGACCAGGCCGGCCTGGTCGGCCTGTCCCGCAGCATCCGGAACGGGCGCCGCGCAGTACTGGTGTCGCTGGCTTCCGGCGGCGGACTGCTGGCCGGAGTCGCGTTCGGCGAGCGGGACGTCCGGGTCGCGATCGCCTCCGAGAGCCGCGAGATCCTCGCCCAGCAACTGATGCCGCTGCAGGCCGATCACGTCGCCGACGACGGGATGGAACGCGCCGCCCGGCTCCTCGCCGACCTCGCCGAGACCGTCGGCTCCGGCGTCGAGGACATCAGCGCGATCGGCTTCGGCCTGCCCACGCCGGTCGACTCGGTCAGCGGCGAAGCCGGTTCCGACTCCGTCCTGCCGGGCTGGCGCGGGGTCAACGTCGCCGCCGCGATGGCGGGTCACCTGCGCGCCCCCGTCGCCCTCGACAACACCGCGAACCTGGCCGCGCTGGGCGAACTGCGGGCCGGCGCGCTGCGCGGCGTACGGCATGGCTGTTATCTGAAGTTCTCGTACAGCGTGGGCGCGGGGATCGTGCTCGGCGGCGAGGTGTTCCGTGGCTCGGCCGGTACGGCGGGCGAGATCGGGCACCTCACCATCGACGAGAACGGCCCGATCTGCCGGTGCGGTAACCGTGGCTGCCTGGACACCTTCGTCGGCTCGCGGGCCCTGCTCAGCAGCCTGGCCGCCTCGCACGGTCCGCTCCGGCTGCGCGACGTGATCACCCGGGCGCTGGCCGGCGATCTGGGCTGCCGCCGGGTGATCGAGGACGCCGGCCGCCGGGTCGGCGTCGCGGTGGCCGGGCTGGTGAACCTGTTCAACCCGGAGGTGATCGTGGTCGGCGGCAAGATGGCCGAAGCCGGTGACCTGATCCTGGTCCCGCTCCGGGAGGCCCTGGACCGGTGCGCGATCCCGAGTGCCGCCGCAACGGTTGAGTTACGGCCGGCTGAACTCGGTGACGAAGCGGATGTGCTCGGTGCCATTGAGTTGGCATCCGTGCTCAGCCACGCCCGGGCGGCCAGGTCGTCGGAGACAACCGTGTAACAACGATATGTCTACTTCTTGAATTCAAGCCTTGACGTCAAGGCCGGTTCTGCCCTTGACTCTGCTCAGGCCTACTTCGGCCCTCACGTCAAGGAGTTGCACTATGTCCGTGTCACCCACCCGTCTGCTCGGCCTCGGCATCGCCGTCACCGCCGTTGCCCTCTCGCTGGCCGCCTGTGGCTCGGACGACAAGTCCGATTCCGGCAGCAGCAGCGGCAGCAAGGGCAACAAGATCGCCCTCCTGCTGCCCGAGTCGAAGACGACCCGGTACGAGAGCCTCGACCGGCCGCTGTTCACCGCGGCCCTGAAGGCCGACTGCGCCGACTGCGAGCTGATCTACAGCAACGCCGACCAGGACGCGGCCAAGCAGCAGACCCAGGCCGAGGCCGCGCTGACCCAGGGCGCCAAGGTCCTCGTGCTCGACCCGGTCGACGGCAAGGCCGCCGCCGCGGTCGTCGCCGCCGCGAAGGCGCAGAACGTCCCGGTGATCGCCTACGACCGGTTCATCGACGGTGCGAACTACTACGTCTCGTTCGACAACGAGACGGTCGGCAAGCTGCAGGCGCAGACCCTGGTCGACACCCTGAAGGCGGCCGGCAAGACGTCCGGCAACCTGGCCGTCATCAACGGCTCGCCGACCGACCCGAACGCGGCCGACTTCAAGAAGGGCGCGCACAGCGTGCTCGACTCCTCCGGCTACAAGATCGCCGCCGAGTTCGACACCCCGGACTGGAGCCCGGACAAGGCCCAGGCGTGGATGGAAGGCCAGCTGAGCGCGATCAAGAACGGCCTCGTGGGCGTGTACGCCGCCAACGACGGCACCGCCGGTGGCGCCATCGCAGCTCTCAAGGGTGGCGGCGTGAAGCCGCTGCCGCCGGTCACCGGCCAGGACTCCGAGCTCGCCGCGATCCAGCGGATCGTCTCCGGCGACCAGGCGATGACCATCTACAAGGCCGTCAAGCCGCAGGCGGAGGCCGCCGCGAAGGCCGCGGTCGCGCTCGCCGGTGGCGGCAAGGCCGACACGACCAGCGACTTCAAGGGTGTCCCGGCGACGATTCTCGACCCGATCGCCGTCACCAAGGCCAACATCAACGACACTGTGGTGAAGGACGGGATCTACAAGGTCACCGACATCTGCACCGCGTCGTTCCAGGCCGCCTGCACCGCGGCCGGCCTGAAGTAATCCCCGTTCCGGTGTGTGCCCTGGTCCCGGGGGCACACACCGGAACTGTGTGTTCGTAAGCCCAGGAGGCTGATCAATGACTGTCACTCCCACCCCAGCAACAGTGGGCACCGGCACGGTGCTGTCACTGCGGGGTGTCTCGAAGCGTTTCGGTGCCGTTCAGGCGCTGAAGAACATCGAGCTCGATGTCCGGGCCGGCGAGGTGCTCGCCCTGGTCGGCGACAACGGCGCCGGCAAGTCGACGCTGGTGAAGACCATCGCCGGCGTCTACACCGCGGACGACGGCACGATGGTGTTCGACGGAGTGGCGGTGAGAGTTGGCAGCCCGGCCGAGGCCCAGCAGCTCGGCATCGCCACCGTCTTCCAGGACCTGGCCCTGTGCGACAACCTCGACGTGGTCGCGAACCTGTACCTCGGCCGCGAGCTGCGCAAGGGCAGCGTGCTCGACGAGGTGGAGATGGAACGCTCCTCCTGGGAGCTGCTCCGCCAGCTGTCCGCCAAGATCCCGAGCGTCCGGATCCCGGTGGCCAGCCTGTCCGGTGGGCAGCGCCAGACGGTCGCGATCGCCCGCAGCCTGCTCGGCAACCCCAAGGTCGTGATGCTCGACGAGCCGACCGCGGCGCTCGGCGTCGCGCAGACCGCCGAGGTCCTCAACCTGGTCGAGCGGCTGCGCGAGCGTGGTCTCGCGGTGATCCTGATCAGCCACAACATGGCCGACGTGATGGCGGTCGCCGATCGCGTCGCCGTACTCCGGCTCGGCCGCAACAACGGCGTCTTCACGGTCAGCGAGACCAAGTCGCAGGACATCATCGCCGCGATCACCGGCGCCACGGACAACGCAGTCTCCGAGCGCGCGGCGCGCCGGACCCAGCAGGAAGGTTCCGCATCATGAGCACCCCGGTCGACGGATCGAAGGCTCCCGTGCAGGACACCGTGCCGGAGACGTACGAAGCGGCGGCACTACCCGCCGACCTGCAGGACGAGCGGCTGATCGCGAGCAACGGCATCAGCGGCGCGATCTCCGCCTTCACCTCCCGGCTGCGCTCGGGCGACCTGGGCTCGGTCCCGGTGGTAGCCGGCCTGATCATCATCTGGGTGGTCTTCCAGATCGCCAACAGCTCCTTCCTGACCAGCCGCAACCTGGTCAACCTGACCCTGCAGACCACCTCGGTCGGAGTCCTTGCCCTCGGCATCGTTCTGGTCCTGCTGCTGGGCGAGATCGACCTGTCGATCGGCTCGGTCAGCGGCCTGGCCGCCGCGGTACTCGGCGTGACATTCGTCAACAAGGGCTGGCCGCTGGTGCTGTCCCTGGTCGTCGCCGCGGTGATCGGACTGGTGATCGGCTTGTTCTACGGAGCCCTGTACACGCGCTTCGGCGTACCGAGCTTCGTCATCACACTGGCCGGTCTGCTCGGCTTCCTCGGTCTGCAGCTGCTGGTGCTGGGCAAGGAAGGCACGCTGAACATCCCGTTCGACTCGGCGATCGTCAAGTTCGCCACCCAGAGCTTCCTCTCGCCCGCGCTCGCGTACGGGCTGGTCGTGGTGGTCGTCGCGGCGTACGCCCTGAGCCGGCTGCGCAGCCGAGGCGCCCGCGCGGCGGCCGGGCTGTCCGCGGCGCCCACCGCGATGATCGCGATCAAGGCCGGCGCGCTCGCGCTGGTGCTGCTGATCCCGGTGATCGTCCTGAACGGCGACCGCGGCGTCTCGTCGATGTTCCTGCTCTTCGTCGCGCTGGTGGTGGCCACCGACTTCATGATCCGCAAGACCCGCTGGGGCCGCTCGGTGATGGCGGTCGGCGGCAACGTCGAGGCCGCCCGGCGGGCCGGTATCAACGTCCGGTTCATCTACCTGTCGGTGTTCGCCGCCTGCTCCACCTTCGCGGCCGTCGGTGGCATCCTGGCCACCGCCCGGCTGATCGCGGTGAACCAGAGCACCGGTGGCGGGGATACCAACCTGAACGCGATCGCCGCCGCCGTCATCGGTGGCACCAGCCTCTTCGGCGGCCGCGGTTCCGCGTACTCCGCGCTGCTCGGGGCGCTGGTGATCATGTCGATCGCCAACGGCCTGGCGCTGCTCAGCCTGGACTCCAGCGTTCGCTACATGGTCACCGCCGGCGTCCTCCTGGTCGCCGTCACGATCGACTCCCTCAGCCGCCGCAGCCGTCAGGCGCACGGCCGGGCGTAACCGAGCCGGTGGGCCCTCGTCAGATCCCCTGCGTCGGCGAGGGCCCGCCGTACCAACTGAAACACCCGGTACGACGGACCGCCGCGCACCACCCCGTACGACGGACCGCCGGGCACCACCCTGTACGACGGACCGTCGCTCCCCGCCCGGAGCGACGGTCCGTTCTCGTTGCCCCAGGCAATCGAAGCACTAGCCCCGGTTGAGGGGATCGCGTGGATCGGCGGCGAGCCAGTAGCGCATTTCGTTCTGCAGCCGTTCGTCGCCTTGCTCGATCCCGAGCTGGATCAGGTCGTGTCTGAGCCGGCGACCCTTGCCGTAGGCACCGGACTCCATCGCGAGGTCGATCTCCGCGTAACCGATGCTGATCTCCAGTTGCGGGTCAGTCTGTTCGGGCAGTAGCGGCCTCACCTTGTCGAGCAGGTCTCTCCCGACGGCGAACTGCTTCCGCCGGAAGGCAACCCGGGCGAGCAGACAGATGGTCTGACCGGCGTAGTAGAGGTTCGACATCTCCTGCAGCCCGCTCAACGCTTCGGTCAGGATCTGTTCGGCCTCGTCGAGCTTGCCCTGATCCAGCAACACCTCGCTGAGGAGCTTCATCAGCATCAGCTGCCCGTAGCTGCCGGTCGGGGACAGCGCCATCGCCTGGCGGTACCACCGCTCCGACTCGACGTACTCGTACCGCTCGTCGTAGTTCTGCCCCAGATTCTTCATGATCGTGGATCTCAGCGACCTCGGCCCGTCGATCTGCTCGAGGATCGCCAGCGCTCTGAGGCACACCTCCCGATCCCGGTCCAGTTCGCCGAGATGCCGGGCGCCGGTGCTGATCTGGAACAACGCGTGCGCCTGCAGCTCCAGCGAACCCGCTTGTTCAGCCAGGGCGAGCCACTTCTCGCCGCCCTGGACCAACTCCCCCGCCGTCGGGTGGTAGGCGGGCACGACCGCGATCTTGATCCGCACGTACAGCTCGAGCGGTCCGGTTTCGGCGAGCGCGCTCGCGATCGCCTCCAGCAGGTCGATCCTGACTTCGTCGAGACCACGCATCATGAAGTAGCCGTTGAGGTGGAGGCCGAAGGCTGCTGCCTGCTCGACCCGGCCTGCCGCGATCGCTGTCCGGCTCGCGGCGGAGACCAATGGCCACGACTCGTCGAGCCAGCCGCCCGGATCCTTGAGGACGGCAGCTTCGACCTGCGGCAATTCCAGCTTCTCCGGGACCTGCAGGTACAGCGCCAGGGCCATGCCGTGATTGAGATGCTGGTCCGCGATGGCGACCGCACGATGGACCGCGTCGAGATAGCGGCCCCGCGGCTGATCCGGATCACCCGCCGCGGCGAGCTGCTCCCCGGCGTACGAGCGAACCAGGCTGTGCATCCGGTAGCGGCGACCGGAGACGAGTTCGACCAGGCCGAGTTCGACCAGCCGGTCGAAGGTGTGCTCGCCGGTCGGTTCGTCGCAGTCGAGCAAGGGTGCCGCGACCCAGGACGAGAACTCGGTGACGCCGACCAGCGACAGCCGGGCGAGCAGCTGCCTGGCCACCGGATCGGCGAGTGTCAGACTGCGGTTCAGGCTGGTCCGTACGGCGAGGTCGCCGGCCACCAGGGAGTCCAGCCGCTGGTCGTCCTCGGCCAACGCGCCCGCCAGGGTCTGCAGAGCGTCATCGCCGGACAGGGCCAGCCGTGAACCGACGATCCGGAGTGCGAGTGGCAGGCCGACGCACTCGGCAGTGATCTCCGCGAGCGTCGCCTGATCGCGCAGATGGCGGCCGATCAGGTTGGTCAGCAGATCCTGGCTGGTCGCGCTGTCGAGCGGCTGGACCTGCTCGTGGGCGGCCGCTGCCAGACCGGAGAGCTGCTTTCGCGAGGTAACGATCGCGGCCGTGGCCGGTCCGGTCGGCAGCAGCGCGGTGACGATGCCGGCGTCGATGGCGTCGTCGAGCAGCACGAGGATCGCCTTGTCCGCGGTCAGTTCCTGGAACATCGCGGCCCGCTCCGCGGTCTCGTCCGGTACCGACCGTGGTTGGACGCCGAGGGAACGCAGCATCCGGCCGAGCAAGGTCCGGGCCGGAACCGCTTCGCCGTTCACGTCCTGCAAGCGGGCGAAGAGCTGCCCGTCGGGGAACTCCGCTGCTACCTGATGCGCCAGTTTCGTTGCCGCCGCGGACTTCCCGACGCCGGCCGCACCGAAGAGACAGAAGACGGCGGCCTGGTCGCGGTCTCCCGCAGTCAGCACCTTTGCCCCGTCAGCGAGCAGGTCGTCCCGGCCCACAAGGAGCGAGATGTCCACCGGCAGTTCGCGCGGCACCGTCTCTTCGGCCGCGGGTTTGCGGTGTTGCTGCAACGCCGGGTCATCTCGCAGGATCGCGAGGTGCAAGCGCCGTAGTACCGGAGCCGGGTCGAGGCCGTGCTCGTCGGCCAGCCGTGCGGCGAGCTGGGTGTAAGCGGCAAGGGCGTCCTGCTTGCGTCCGGCGCGATAGAGCGCCGTCATCCAGGCGACCACCAAGCGCTCCCGCAAGGGATCCTCGGCGACCAGGGTCGCCAGCTCGTCAGCCACCTCGCGGCCTGCCTCGAGGTCCGCCTCGATCCGGTCCTCCAGAGCGGTCCGGCGCTCCTCCTCCAGCCCGGCGGTCAGCCTGAGCCGGTCGGCCTCCGTGGTGACGTCGGCAAGGGCAGGACCTCGCCAGCGTTCGAGTGCCTGCCGCAGCAGCTCGGACTTGGCTGCCGGGTCCTTTCCGGCCGCCCTGATATCGGCCCGGAAGAGTTCGACATCGACCGAGTCGGGCGGGACCTCGATCCCGTATCCGGCCGAGCTCCCGACGATCTGTACGCCGGGCAGCGCCTTCCGCAGGCGCGAGAAATAGACCTGCAGGGCTCCCCGCGCGTTGGCCGGCGGATGCTCCGGCCAGACCAGATCGATCAGCTCGGCGACGGTCATCGTCTCGCCGCGACGAAGGAGCAGTACGGCGAGCAGCAGCCGCTCCTGCCGCCGCGGCAGCGCGATCTTCTCCCCTTCGTCCCACACCTCGAAGGGCCCCAGCAGGCGGAAGTCCATGCGAGCAGACTAATCCCGCTGGCTGGCCGGGTCGCGCGGGTCGTTGGAGATCATCTCGCGGAGGTTCGGTACAGCGCGGTCATCCACGCGATCACGAGCCGCTACCGCAACGGATCCGCCGCCATCAACCCGGCCAGCTCAGGAACCAGCTGCTCCTGTCTGCCGGCTGCCAGATCGGCTTCGATCCGATCCTCCAGGGCCGTCCGACGTTCTTCCTCGATCCCAGCACACAACTGCGCCCGGATCTCCTCCGTCGTAAAAACTCCATACCCGCACCCTAGCCGGGAGCAATCACCGGATCCCGAGGATCAGAGTCGAGGGCCTTGCGGAAGGCAGCCACCTGGTACTTGTTGCCCTCATCCTCAGCTTTGGCGAGAGCTTCCAGCCGTATTCGTCGCGCGACACCCGGCTCTCCCTGTGCCATCGCCAGTTCCGCCTCGTAGGTGAGAGCCAGGTATAGCCCGGCCACGCCTTCCCGCCGGTCGAAAACGTCGCGAGCTCGATCGATCAGCAACCGCGCCTCGGCATATCGGCTTCGCCGGATCGCGAGACCGGCAGAGATCACCTCGGTGTGGGCAGCGCCGAGTTCATCCTTGATGGCGACGTAGATGGAATAGGCCCAACCTAGTAGCTCCTCCGCCTTGTCCAGGTCACCTAACAAGAGAGCGGCCTGAGCCCAGGGACGGAGTGTGCTTGCGAGGGCCTGAGTTCCTTCCTGCAGCAGCGCGGCTGCCTGTTCGTAGGCCCTCACCGCGGCGGCGTAGTCGCCCAGGTCAACTGCAGCCATTCCGACGATCGCCAATGCGTTGCGAGCCAACCCGATCAACGCGGGATCACCCATGATCTGCTCGTAGGCGGCCTGGGCAGCTGCCATGGTGCGTTGAGCGTCGCCGGAGCCCTTTGCTGCATAGGCGACCTGGTAGAGAGCTCTTCCGACCATCTCGGGAAGGCCACATGCGCGTGCCGAGGCCAACCCCCGCGCTGCCAGTTCCTCGGCCTCGGCCGCCCAGCCACCCTGATTCACGGCACCGAACAGGACATGGTCGACCCGCGCGAGCAACTCCAGATGCTCCGACCTTGCCAACGCGTCGCGGACTTCTCGAAGCTTGGCGATCCAAGGCTCGCGATGATCGCGGATCGTCAGGTAGCCGTTCAGGCGCACCGCGAGTCGCGCGGCGAGCTCCACCCGCGCCTGGCCGATGGCTACCGTGACTGCGGTGTGGATGAGCGGCCATTCGAGGTCGAACCAGCCCATCGGATCGGATTCAATCGCCCTTTCAACTGCCGGGACTCGCTCACCGTCAGGTACCGGGAGCTGGGCTGCAACCGTCGCGCCCGACGGTGCGGCGGCATCAGCAAGGCTGGTCAGGCGCAGGGTTGTCCGCAGGAATCGGTCGGTGCTCTGTCTGCGGTCGTCCACGCTCAGCCGGCCAAGTCGTTCGACTGCGTAGGAACGCACGATCGAGTGCATCCTCAGGCGACGGAACGGTTTCCAGGCCACCACTTCGAACAGTCCGAGATCCAGCAACCGGTCGAGAGCTTCGGTGGCTGCTTGCTCGTCTCCGCCGAGCAGCCCGGTGGCTACCCAGGGGGAGAACTCGTCGACACCGACGAGCGCGATCCGGTCGAACAGAGCCCGGGCCGTCTCGTCTGCCGTGGACAAGCTTAATTCGATGCTGATCCGGACCGCTCGATCACCCGCCACCAGCCAGTCCAGCCGTTGGCCGTCATCGGACAGGGCAGCGGCGAAATCCGCTGCCGTCTCGGAGCCCGACAAGGCCAGCCGGGAACCGACGACTCGAAGGGCGAGAGGGAGCCCGGCGCAATGCTCAAGGATCACCGCGAGAGACTCATGGTCTGTCACCTGCCGACCGATCAGCCGGTCGAGCAGATCCCGTCCATCGCCGTTTTCCAGTCGAGTGACTTCCTGGGCAACCGCGATCTGGTCCAGCGGTAACGACTTCCGCGAGGTCAGGATCACGGCACAGCGTGGACCTGTCGGCACCAGCGGGCGAATCTGGTCCGGCTCGAGCACATCATCGAGCAGGAGCAGCAGAGCGAGGTCAGTTGTCCGCTCGCGGAACAAGTCCGAACGAGCGTCCAAGGTATCCGGGATCCGGTCGGCTGCCAGGCCGAGGGACCGCAGCATCCGGCCGAGCACAACGGCTGGATCTACCGGTGTACCGTCGACGTTTTGCAACCTGGCGAAGAGTTGGCCGTCGGGGTAGCTACGGGCGACCTGGTGGGCGAGGCGGGTGGCGGCTGCGGATTTTCCTCCGCCGGCGCCGCCCCAGAGGGCGAAGACGGGTCGCTTGCCTCGTAGTACGGACTGTCCTTGGGTCAGCAGGTCGTCGCGGCCGACCAGGAGGGAGACGTCCACGGGGAGTTCGCGGGGGACGTCGGAGGTAGTCGGAGATGTTGCCTGGAGCAAGCGGTGATCGTCGCGGAGGATCGCCAGGTGTAGTCGCCGTAGCGGCGGGGCGGGGTCGAGGCCGTGCTCGTCCTGCAGGCGACGACTCAGGTAGTGATAACTGTCGAGGGCATCGGCGCGACGGCCCAGACGGTACAAGGCGAGGAGCCAGTTGGCCGCCAGCTTCTCCCGCGTCGGGTGTTGCTCGACGAGGTCGGTGAGTTCGTCGAGCAGGCGGGCCTCGTTGCCTAGGGCAAGTTCTGTTGCGAGAGCTTCTTCGAGAGTGGACCAGCGCTGCTCTTCCAGACCGGCGACCAGGTTCTCGAGACCGAGTCCGTCGAGCGCGGGCCTCGCCAGAGCGCCAGCGCCGTACGGAGTCTCGCTGCCCTGTCTTTGGGGTCCTCGCCCGCTAACGGCATCCGTAGTTCGAGGAATCTGCCCAGGTCGGTCTGAGCCCGATCGATCTGGAGGGTGTAGCTGTGGCCGTCGTGCTCGATCGTTGGACCGCCCGCCGCGGCCAATTGCTGGCGCAGTCGCGACACGTAGCTTTGGAGGGCACCTCGTGGATTGGTCGGCTGCTCGTCCTGCCACAGGTGGTCGATCAGCTCGGTCGGCGAGACGGGCTCGTTCGGCCGCAGAAGCAGGATCGCGAGCACGACCCGTTCCTGCTTGCGAATCAGCCGAACGGGCTGGTCCGCAGCCCAGATCTCCAGCGGACCGAGGAGGCGGAAGTCCATTTGCGGATGATAACCGTGCCCGACAGACGAGAGCCGCCCCGGCCGAAGTGGTCGGGGCGGCGCTCGGTGGAGTTGCTCAGGCCGTGGCGGCGGTCAGGTCGACCTTCGGCTCGGCGAAGTGGCACGCGGCCGCGTGGCCGGGGCCGGACTGCGTGTGCGGGACCAGCGGTGGCTCCTGGGTGGCGCAGATGTCCTCGGCCTTCCAGCAGCGGGTCCGGAACCGGCAACCGCTCGGCGGGTCGATCGGGGACGGGACGTCGCCGACCAGCCGGATCCGCTCCTTCGGCGGTACGCCGCGGATCGTGCCGAGGTCAGGTGCCGCCGACAGCAGCGCCTGCGTGTACGGGTGCTGCGGAGCGCCGTAGATCTGCTCCCGGGTGCCCTGCTCGACGATCTTGCCCAGGTACATCACCGCGACCCGGTCACAGAAGTGCCGGACGACGCCCAGGTCATGGGCGATGAAGACGAAGGCGATGCCCAGATCGCGGCGCAGGTCCTCCATCAGGTTCATCACCTGGGCCTGGATCGACACGTCGAGTGCCGAAACGGGCTCGTCGGCGATGATCACTTCCGGCTCCACCGCGAGCGCCCGGGCGATCCCGATCCGCTGACGCTGACCACCGGAGAACTCGTTCGGGTACCGGTTGTGGTGCTCCGGGTTCAGGCCGACCCGCTCGAGCAGTTCCTGGACCCGCTCCAGTTCCTTGCCGCGCTTCACCAGGTTGTGCACCTTCAACGGCGTACTGATGATGTTCGACACGGTCTGCCGCGGGTTCAGCGAGCTGTACGGGTCCTGGAAGACGATCTGGAGCTGGCGGCGGAACGGCCGCAGGTCCTTCTCCTTCATCTTCGCGATGTCGGTGCCCTTGAAGACGATCTCACCCGACGTCGGCGTGAGTAGCCGGGTGATCATCCGGCCGGTCGTCGACTTGCCACAACCGGACTCACCGACCAGGCCGAGGCTCTCGCCCGGGCGCAGGTCGAAGGTGACCCCGTCGACGGCCTGGACGACCTTCTTGGTCCGGCCGAGGCCGGCCGCCTCCTTGATCGGGAAGTGCATCTTCAGATCGCGGATCTGCAGCAACGGGGCGTCGGAGCCGCCGGTGGTGGAGTCCACGGGGCGCACTGTCTTGCTCATCTCTCTCCTCAGCCCAGTCTCGGTGCGACCTCGGCCTCGTAGATCGAGGCCTTGTCGTGCAGGTGGCAACGGGATGTGTGTGCACCGGCGCCGTCGACCGGCAACAGGTCCGGCAGATCGGTGATGCAGCGCTCACCCTTCACCCTGTCCACGTACGGACAGCGCGGGTTGAAGGAGCAACCGCTGGGCAATGCGAGGAGGCTCGGCGGCAGACCCTTGATCGGCCGGAGCCGCTCGCTGGCCGCCGAGACGGTCGGGATGGACTCCAGCAGACCCCAGGTGTAAGGCATCCGCGGGGTGGCCAGTACGTCGGCGGCCGTGCCGTACTCGACGCAGCGGCCGGCGTACATCACCAGGACGTCGTCTGCCATCTCGGCCACCACACCCAGGTCGTGGGTGATCAGCACGATCGCCGAACCGAACTCCTTCTGCAGGTTGTTCAGCAGATCCAGGATCTGCGCCTGCACCGTCACGTCCAGCGCGGTCGTCGGCTCGTCGGCGATCACCAGCTTCGGGTCGTTGACCAGACCCATCGCGATCATCGCGCGCTGCCGCATACCGCCGGAGAACTCGTGCGGGTACTGCTTGAACCGGCGGATCGGGTTCGGGATGCCGACCAGGTCGAGCATCTCCAGGGCGCGCTTCTTCGCGACGTCCTTGCTCACCTTGTGGTGCACCCGGTAGGCCTCGGAGATCTGGTTGCCGACCGTGAACAGCGGGTGCAGCGACGACTGCGGGTCCTGGAAGACCATCGCGACCGCGTCGCCACGGACCTTCATCAGTTCGCTCTCGGGCAGGCCGATGATCTCGTCGCCGCCCAGCCGGATCGAACCGGTGATCCGGGTCCGCTTGCGGTCGTGCAGGCCCATCACGGCCATGCTCGACACCGACTTGCCGGAACCGGACTCACCGACGATCGCCAGCGTCTTGCCCAGCGGAACGGCATAGCTCAGCCCGTTCACGGCGCTGACCAGGCCGTCGGCGGTCGGGAACTTGACGGTCAGGTCCTCGACCACCAGGTACGGCGTCTCGCCGCTCGGCGTCAGGGACACACCGCGGCGCTCACGGGTCGCGATGGACGGGTTGCGCTGCTCGGGCGCTACCTCGCCCTCGCTGGGTACGGTGCCGACCATGGTGTCCTGGATGTCCTTCCGTCCCTCGTCAGGTGTCGTCACGCGAGCCTCACCCGCGGGTCGATCAGGCTGTAGGCAATGTCGACGATGAAGTTCATGCCGACCAAGAAGACCGACGCGATCAGGACCGTGCCCATGATCACCGGCAGGTCGTAGTTGTTGAGGCTCTCGATCACCAGGTTACCGAGCCCGGGAAGATCGAAGATCCGCTCGGTGAAGATGGCGCCCGCCAGGCTGCCGGCGATGTCCAGGCCGAAGATCGTGATGACCGGGATCAGACCCGATCGCAGGGCGTGCTTGTAGGTGACGACCCGGTCCGACAGGCCCTTGGCCCGCGCCGTACGGATGAAGTCCTCGCTCAGCGTCTCGACCATCGAGCCGCGGGAGAACCGGGCGTACTGCGTGCAGTTGTAGATCCCGAGCACCAGCCACGGGGTCAACAGCCCCGCGAACCATTTGCCGGGGTTCTCCGTCAGCGGTGTGTAGCCGCTGCGCGGCAGGATCGGATAGACCACGGTGAGGTAGAGCGATATCAGCAGCGCCACGATGTAGTACGGGATCGAGCTCAGGACCAGGGTGCTGGTCATCAGCGCGCGGTCGCCCATCGTCCCGCGTCTCTTCGCCGCCATCGAGCCGACGAAAACACCGATGGTGAGAACCAGGATCGCGTACCCGAACACCAGCGATGCCGTCACCGGCAGCCTGGTCTTCAAGCTCTCGTACACCGGCCGGTCGTTCTTGAACGAGAAGCCGAGGCACGGCGCCGGGCACTCCTGCTTCGCCCCGGACGTCTCGAAGGTCCGTCCGGCGAAGATGCCCGCGGTGTACTCCGCGAACTGCTGGACCTTGGGCCGGTCCAGGTGCAGGTTGCGCTTGATCTCGTTGTACCGCTGCTGGGTGCAGTTGCGGTCGCCACAGATCGCCGCCGCCGGGTCCGACGGGGCGACGAAGAACAACGTGAAGGTCGCGATCAGCGTGACCAGCACGACACTCAGCGCGCTGACCAGGCGGCGCGCCACGAAATAGAGCACGGGGCTTTCTCCTCACCGATGAGGGTGGTGACCGGACCGAGGGCCCGGTCACCACCCTGTCATTCAGAGCCGAACGTATTGCTCAGGTGCTCGATCAGGGCTGCTTGATGTAGATCGAGGTGAACTCCGGCATACCCTGCGTCACGTCGTTGACCACGTGCCCGAGGTTCTTCCCGATCGGGAAGTTCGAGGCGCTGTAGTACAACGGCAGAGCCGGGAGGTAGTTCTCAAGGATGTTCTTGTCGATCTTGCTCCACTCCTTCAGCTGCTCGTTGGGCTCGAGCGCTGCGACGCGGTCGATCTCAGCGTCCAGCTTCGGGTCCTGCAGCTGACCGATGCTGTTGCCCAGGGCAATGGCGTCGGACTTGAACAGCACCGGGAACCAGCTGGTGCCGCTCGGCCAGTCGGAGCACCAGCCGGCCGGGGTCTTGCCCAGGTTGACCGGAGCGTTCTGGTCACCGGTGAAGGTACGGATCTTGGCCTTCGGAACACCGATACCGGTGTACTTGAAGCCGGCCGCCTGGAAGACCTGCTGACGCAGCTGGAACACCTGCGTCGAGATCTTGTCGTCGATCGAGTAGTACTGCTTGAGCTCGAAGTTCTCCTTGCCCAGTGCCTTCAGCTTCGCCTTGACATCCGCGGCGACCGCGGGGTCAGAGGCGCCGTCGCCCTGTCCGTTCAGGCCCGGCAGTTCGTACGACTCGTAGCCAGGAACGGCCGGCGGCAGGATCGTCTTGGCCGGCGGCGAGTCGTTCGAGTTCAGACCGGCAACCTTGCGCCACGCCTTGTACGGGTACGCCTGGGCGACCAGCTTACGGACCTCCAACGGAATCTTCCGGGTGTCCATCGGCAGCGTGATGGTGCACGGGCCGGGGCCCGTGACGAGCTGGCTCTTGTCCTTGACCTCAGGCAGCAGGGACGTGTCCAGGTTGGTGTAGTTCAGGGCGTTGGCGTCCGCGCCCTGGCTCAGCAGCACCTGCCGCTGCACCTTGATCGTGTCCTGGGCGAACTTGAAGTTGTAGCCGTCCACATACTGGTGCCGTACCGGGTCGGTGGCCGGGTCCCAGTTCGGGTTCTTCACCAGGTTGAGCGAAGTACCGGCGTTGTAGGACTGGACCATGTACGGACCGGTCGCCAGCGGCTTCTGCTCGTAGTTCTTCTGGGTGTCGGCCTTCTGCGGGATCGGCGTGAACATCGTGAACGCCGCGTAGAACGGAAGGTCGTCGAACTTCTTCGCCAGGTGGATCACCAGCGTGCTGTCGTCCGGCGTCTCGACACCGGAGTAGTTGGCACCGCCGGCGGCGTACGGGCCCTTGTACTTCTCGCCATCCTTGAAGAACTGGATGTGGTAAGTCGGTCCCGAGTCGTACAGGTCGTGCGCGAAGGCACGCTTGATCGAGTACGCGTAGTCCTCGGCCTTGACCGGGGATCCGTCGCTGTACTTGATGCCCTTCTTCAGCTTGAAGGTCCAGGTCAGGCCGTCGGCCGACTTGGTACCCAGGTCCTCGGCGAGGTCCGGCACCAGGGTCGGCTTACCGGTCTTCTCGTCCAGCCGGTACTGCGTCAGGGCCCGGAAGTACAACTTCTCGATCTGGAATCCGTCGACGTAGTACGTGTTCGTCGGGTCGAACGTGTCCGGTGCGACGTCGGAGAGGATCGTGACGGTGCCGCCCTTCTTGGCACCGTCGATCTCCTTCGCCGGCCCCTTGGCAGTCGGGTCGGTCGCCTTCTCCTGGGCGCCGCCCAAGTTCGAGCCGCCCCCACCTCCGGAGTTGTCGTTCGACGACGGGCTGCCGCAGGCAACCGCGGCCAGCATGACCGTTGCCGCTACCGCGGTGATCCGTTTCCACTGCATTGTCGTGTTTCTCCTTTTCTGCCGCTGGGGCAATCGCCGAATTACCGGCGAGTCTTGGGGTCGAAGGCGTCGCGGACGGCGTCGCCGAGGAGGGCCATCGCCAGCACCAGTGTGGTGATGCCGATCACGGGCAGCCACAGGAAGATCGGGTCCGCCTTGAACCAGTTCGTGGCTACCGCGATGGTCTGGCCCCAGGAAGGAATCGGCTCGACCAAACCGACCCCGAGGAAGGACAGACCTGCTTCCGCCGTCACATAGGCAGGCAGCGAGAGCGAGGCCGAGATGACGATCGGGGCCACCAGGTTGGGCAGCAGTTCCTTGAACAGGACCTGCCGGGTGGGTACGCCGATCGCCTTGGCTGCGAGGACGAACTCCCGTTCCCGCAGCGAGAGGACCTCACCGCGGATGATCCGGGCCAGGCCGGCCCAGCCGAAGAACGAGAGCACGAAGATCAGCACGTAGAACCGGGTCGAGGCTTGCTCTTCCGGGGTCAGGTTGAACGATCCGCCGCGCATCGACTCGACGATCGGCACCAGGGCGATCGCGAAGAGCAGGTAGGGCAGGCTCAGCACGAAGTCGATCACCCAGGAGATGATCCGGTCGGTCCAGCCACCGAGGAAGCCGGCCAGCAAACCCCCGACCACGCCGACGACGGTGCCGAACAGGGTCGCCGAGAACGCGACGATCAGCGACGGGCGCGCACCGTAGACCCAGCGGGCGAAGTTGTCCCGGCCGGTCTTCGGCTCGATACCGAACCAGTGCTGCCCGTTCATGCCGATGGTCGGGAAACCGAACTCGTCCACGAAGTCGGTGTTGAAGGCCTTGTAGCTCTGTCCCTCGAGCTTGGCCAGCAACGGGGCGAAGATCGCGATCAGGATGAAGAAGATGATGACGCTGACGCAGATCACCGCCAGCTTGTCCTTACGGAGCCGGTCCATCGCGATCCGGGTCGGCGACTTGCCGTGCGCGACCGACGACGGACGGGCCGGCTCGGCCGACGCCGGGTGGTCCTCGACGCCTACGGTCGAGTCAGGTAGCCCAATACTCATTCGCGCTCCGTCAGCTCTGTCAGCCAGATTCAGGTGTTGATCAAGCAACGTTCTGTAGATCGTTGCCGGACCATTTGCTCTTCCGCGAGGGCCGCGCGTCAAACTCCCTTGACACGGCGATTCCCCCTCAACCGCGCGCTAGCCTGCCTGACACTGTGACACCAAACCAGCGGTGCCCGGCACCAGTGCACAAATCGTTACCGGAACGGGTACCAGACCGGAACATTTGTCTCCGGCTGTCACCGTCAGCGATCAAACCTTCGCGAAACGCGTCGGCACAGCGCCGTCAGTGGCCATTTTGTGCCAAATTGTCACGCACGGTGTTGAATGTACAACCACCCGGAACACTGCTCCCCCTGGCCAAGATCTGCGCTTTCGGGCCACCCGGCTCACCCGCCAACACCTTGTTCCAAGCCCAGCGGGAGGATCTCTCGGTGGGTGGCGTCTTCTAGGCCGAGGATGGGTTGTCTGGAGGCGACTATGACGGCGCAGCGGCCGCCGGCCGGTAGTAGGGGCCTCAGCTGGCCTGCGTCGACGGCGTCGTCCAGTAGTAGCAGCACGGACTTGCCTGCGAGTCTGCTGCGGAGCAAGCTCGCCCGCTCCTCGACCGTCTCCGGCAGCGCGCCACCGTCGACACCCAGCGATCGCAGCAGCTGAGCGAGGACGAGGCGCGAAGGCACTGGATTACCGGCGACGTCCTGCAAGCGAGCGAACAGCTGACCGTCCGGGTACTTCT
The DNA here is from genome assembly GCF_040613535.1 of Kribbella sp. NPDC006257. NCBI lineage: Bacteria > Bacillati > Actinomycetota > Actinomycetes > Propionibacteriales > Kribbellaceae > Kribbella > Kribbella sp. NPDC006257. The sequence continues at coordinate 12,581 of NZ_JBEXSJ010000048.1, read as the reverse complement.
CCGCCAGCTGATGCGCCAGCCGGATCGACGTAGCGGACTTGCCCGTGCCCGCGGCGCCATACAGACAGACAACAGCCGGTACGCCGTCCGGCCGGTTCCGGCTCAGCTCGGCCGACAGCTCCTCTAGTACTGCGTCCCGTCCCACCAGCACGCCGATATCGGCCGGCAGCTCGCGAGGGACCTCACCGCCGGCATCCAGGTCGAGTGCCGCGTCCTGGCGCAGGATCGAGACCTGTAGCTCCCGAAGCTCGGTGCTGGGGTCGATGCCGAGCTCATCAGCCAACCGGCGTACCAGGTCCGTGTAGATGCTCAGAGCATCGGCCTGGCGGCCAGAACGATAGAGAGCGAGCATGTGCGCGGCCGCCAGCTGCTCCCGCAGCGGTTCGGCCGCAGTGAGTTCGGCGAGTTCCGGCAACAACTCCTGGTGACGTCCGAGCTCCAGCTCAGTTGCCAGCCGCAGCTCCTGTGCGGCCCAGCGCTCTTCGTCGAGTCCGGCCGACAACCGCCGCCGTACGTCCTCGGAAGCCACATCAGCCAGCGCAGGTCCCCGCCAAAGCTCCAAGGCCTCCAACAACGCCGTACGACGCTGCGCAGCATCACCGATGGTCTTGGCCTGCCGGGTCAGCTCCCCGAAACGCTCGATATCGGTCCGCCCCGCCGGACCGTGAATCGCGTACCCCTCCGGCCCGCTCTCCACCCGCGTCTCCGGATCGACAGCGGCCAGCACCGACCGCAACCGCGACATATAGACCTGCAGAGCCCGCTTCGGATTGCCCGGCCGCTCCTCCGGCCACAACAACTCGACCAATCGCTCGGCCGGCACCGCTTTCCCCGGCTCCAGGAGCAAAATCGCCAGCAGCAACCGCTCTTGCCGCCGCTTCAACTCGAGCTGCTGACCATCTACCCAGACCTGCACCGGCCCAAGCAACCGGTACTCGACGGTCATCGGCCACCACTGGTCCGGGCCAGGTACGCGTCATCGAGCCGCTGACGCAGCCTGGTTTCGTCGGCCTGTTCGCCGGACCTGACCGCCTCCTGCAGTCCGGTCTCGAGGGCAGGAATCGCCTCGTCGAGGTCGCCGACGTCCTGCAGCACCTCACCCAGTCTCCCGATCGTGGCCGACCGATCGGGGTCCTGGCTGAGCTCGTCGTAGACCGCGATGCTGCTGCGGAAGTTCTGGATGGCGTCGGTGAACCGGGCCTGCTGATGATCAAGCTGTCCCAGCTCGTCGAGGATATAGGCCTCCTGCCACTTGGAACCGGCTGCTCTCGCGTACCTCAGAGCGCTGTCCAGATGCTGCCTTTGCCGCTCAGGCTCTCCCAGGGCCTTGAGATTGAAGCTGATCGCAAGGTGCCCGCCGGCCTGGAGCCTGATATCCCCTTGTCGCTCAGCCAGCTCGATGGCCTGCAGCCCGTTCTCGAGACCTTCGGCATACCGCCCGGCGACGTACAAGAAGCGGGTGAGGTTGTTGCGGGAGGACATCTCGACCAGCACCAGCCCGCTGGCCGCCAGCAGCGGCAGCGCCTCCCGGTAAGCCTCCACGGCGCCATCCACATCGCCTGAGCTGCCGTGATAGGCGGCGATATCGGCCAGCAGCGAGCCTTCCGCGAGCTGGTCCGCTCGCTCCCGGGCCACATCGACTGCCACGGCCGTTCGCCGGATGGCATCCGGCCAGCACTGCCGGGAGAAGCTGTAGGCGGACGACCCGAGCGCGAGTGACACCACCGCGTCGCGCGTCGTATCCGCGAACCGCATTCCCTGGACCGGGATCGCCGTCAACTTCGCTCCGGCAGCGTCCAGCCAGTCGAAGGCAAGCTCTCCTTCCACTCCCTTCGGCAGATCGTCTGTTTTCGGTCGGCCGCTGGACCACTCGAAGTCCGAGGAGCCGGGGTAGCGACTTTCCTGGCACTGCCAAGCGACTGCGGCGTACAGCTCGAGGAGACGATCAATCGACGCCGTCTGCTCGGCCTGCGGAAGGACGGCGTCCGCCTGCTCACGGGCGAAAGCCCACAGCAGGTCGTGCAGGCGGTAGACCTCAGGCGCGGGTGTCTCCAAGAGCTGTGCGTCGACCAGGCGCTCGAGGACGGTTTCGGCCGCGAGGTCGTCGAGGCCGAGGACCCTGGCCGCCTCGACGAGCCGGTACGTCGTGCTGTCCGGTACGCCGAGCTGCCGGAACGCCTCCGCTGCCCGGCGATCCAGCGCGTCCTCCGACCGGTCCAGCTGTTCCAGCGAGCTCGCAAAGACCACCCGGATGCTCTCGCCCGCCAGACTCAGCTGGTCAAGACGCCCGTGCACGTCCGCGATCCGGTCGACCAGTTGGCTGAGCTGCCAAGCCGGCCGGGCCGCGAGTCGCGCACCGAGGATCCGGATCGCCAATGGGAGGTAGCCGCAAGCCTCCAGCAACGCCTCGGCGGCGTCCGGCTCGGCAGCCATCCGCGCCGGACCGGCAAACTTCTGAAGCAACTCCGAGGCTTCAGCGGAAGTCAGCACATCGAGCTGGACCAGAGCAGCGTCCAGGCCCGAGAGCAGCGTCCGGCTTGTCACGATCGCAGCGCTGGTGCCGGTGCCCGGCAACAGCGCCTCGACAACCGCGGGTCCGGACGCGTTGTCGAGGACAACCAGGACTTTTCGCTCGGCCAGCAGCGACCGATAGCGGGCCGACGCCTCGGCAAGCTGGGCCGGGACTTCCTGGTCCGGTACGCCGAGGCCGCGCAGCGCGGTCGCCAAAGCGTCCATCGGAAGCATCGGCTCCTCCGCGCCGTACCCACGCAAGTTGAGAAACAGCTGGCCGTCGGGGAACAGACCGGAGACGCGATGGGCCACTTCGACTGCCAAGGCGCTTTTGCCGATTCCACCCATGCCGGAGATGGCCGATACCACGATCGCCGGACCCGCCGATCCCTTGGCCCGTTCCGTCAGCAGCCCGGTCAGCGCCTCGACCTGCGCCTGCCGGCCGACGAACGTGCTCGGCGCGGGCGGCAGTTGGCGCGGTACGACGGAAGGCGGCTCGGCAAGCAGAGCCGGATCGTCCTGGAGGATCGCCAGCTCGAGTTCCTGCAGTCGAGGGCTGGCGTCGAGGCCCGTCTCTGTTCTGAGAGTCCGCTTGGCAGCTGCCAACAGCTCGAGTGCGTCCAGCCGCCGCCCGACGCGGTACAAGGCGACCAGCTGGGCAGCCAGCAGGCCCTCCCTGGTGGGATGGGCGGCGACGAGACCGGCGAGTTCAGGCACCAGCTCCGCGCTGCGGCCCGCTTCGAGATCCGCCTGGATCCGCTCCTCCAGCGTCGTCAGCCGCTCCTCCTCCAATCCCGCGCAGAGTCGGTGGCGGAGGTCCTCGGAGGCAACGTCGGCGAGGGCCGGGCCGCGCCAGAGGTCCAGCGCCTGGCGCAACAGCCCGGCCCGCTCCTCCGCCTCCGGACTCGCAGCGGCCAGCCGGCACAGCTCCCGGAACCGGTGCACGTCGACGGCGGACCGATCGATGTCGAGCTGGTAGGCCTGGTCCCGGCTCGAGATGTCGATCCCGGCGGGCAGTGCCTTCCGTAGGCGGGACAGATAGACCTGCAGGGTCCGGTTCGGCTCGGCCGGTGACTCGTCGGTCCAGAGCAGTTCGATCAGCCGATCGGCGGGGACCAACTGGTTGGCCGAGAGGCCCAGCAAGGCCAGCAGCAAGCGCTCCTGCCGGCGCCCGAGCGGTAGGGCCTTGCCGTCGGCCACGATCTGCACAGGACCAAGCAACCGGAGCTCCACGGAGGCAGCCTAGTCCGGTGGTAGGCGGTGGGTAACAGGGTTCCCACATGCTGCGACTGCGTCGGAACGCTGTCCCGTGGTCCGACGTACGCCGCCCGCTCCCCCACTGGTGGCGCCGTCTTGAACCGGAGGAACGATGCTCGCCCCGTATCTGTCCTGGAGACTGTTCGCTGCTTCTATGGTCCTGATCGGCGGAGTCCTGCCCGCCGGGGCCGCACAGGCCACTCCCGGCCGCGGCTGGTGCAACACCACTGTCGGCTCACCCAGCGCGCACTGCCGCGGTGCTGCTCCCCGACTGCGCGACAAGATCCCTACCCGGCCGTTGGCAGCCACTGGCCGGGCCCGGCAGCGTGCCCGCCGGCGCGAGCTGGAGCCGTTCGTACCGTGCCCGGCACTTCCCGGCTACAGCCCGCAGCGAACCCTGGAGATGGTCTAGCTCTCGCGGACGTTGACCGTCACGAACGGGGGCTTGACGACCTCGAAAGGCTCCTGACGGCCGCGGATGTCCACCGCCACCTGGTCGCCCTCCTTGACACCCGCGTCGAGGAGGGCGAGCGCGATGCCCTTCTTCAGCGTCGGCGAGAACGTCCCGGAGGTGACCTCGCCCAGCGCCGTACCGTTCGCGTCGTTGACGGTCATGTGCGGCCGTGGGATGCCCCGGCCGACCGCCCGCAGACCGCGGAGGATCTTCGCCGGGCCGGCCTCCTTCTCCGCGCGCAGGGCCGCGTCGCCCCAGAAGTGCTCCTTCTTCCAGCCCACCGCCCAGCCGGACCGGGCCTGGACGGGCGTGATCTCGGGCGAGATGTCCTGCCCGTGCAGCGGGTAACCCATCTCGGTCCGCAGCGTGTCGCGCGCGCCCAGCCCGGCCGGGGCGATGCCGTACTTCTCCCCCGCCGCGAGCAGCGCGTCGAAGACGGCGACGGCGGCCTCGTTCGGCACGACCAGCTCGTAACCACGCTCACCGGTGTAGCCCGTGCGGCACACGACGACCGGCGTACCGGCGTAGTCGGCGACGACGAAGGACATGTAGTCGTGCCCGGTCGGCAGGCCGATCGCCGCGACGACCTCGTCGCTGTCGTGGCCCTGGACGGCCAGGATCGCGTAGTCGTCGTGGGTGTTCGTCACCACGACACCCTCGGGCGCCTGCGCCTGCAGCAACCGGACGACCTCGGCGGTGTTCGCCGCGTTCGGGATCAGGAACACGTCGTCGTCGGCGTGCAGGTAGGCGATCAGGTCGTCGACCACGCCGCCGCTGTCGGTGCAGCACAGCGTGTACTGCGCCTGGCCCGGCGCGATCTTGCCCAGGTCGTTGGTCAGGCACGCGTTCACGTACGCCGCGGCGCCGGGACCCTTGACGGTCGCCTTGCCCAGGTGACTCACGTCGAACACACCGACGGAGGTCCGTACGGCGGTGTGCTCGGCAATGACCCCGCCGTACTCCAGCGGCATCTCCCAGCCACCGAACTCGGCGAACTTGGCTCCGAGCGCGACGTGCCGCTCGTGCAACGGGGACTTCTTCAGGACGGGAGACTCGGTCATGCAGCGGAACTTACCCGAAACCGCTGGCGCAACAGTGTGGCCCGCATCTCCGTGCCACCGATTGCCCCCCACATGCGCGCATTCGGTCGGCGCCGACGCGTAGCATGCGGAGGCAGCACGCACGTACCGTGACGACCGGTGAACCTGCCACCCGGTCAAGGAGGACTGAGGATTTCGTGAGCACCATCACCCTGAGCAAGTCCGATGCAGCCGGCGTCAAGACCGACGCCGTGGTCATCGGCGTGGTCAAACTCGACGGCGGCGTCGCACTGCCCGCCGGTACCGAGTCGCTGAACGCCGCGTACGGCGGGAAGCTGGTGGAGGTGCTGTCCGGTCTCGGCGCCACCGGCAAGACCGGCGAGGTCACCAAGGTGCCCGGCCCGAAGCCCGGCGGGTCCGCCCTGCTGATCGCGGTCGGCCTCGGCAGCGCCCCCGACGGCGCCCTGAAGACCGAAGACCTCCGTACGGCGGCCGGCGTCGGCATCCGGGCCGCCAAGGCCGGCCAGTCCGTCTCCTTCGCGTTGCCGACCCCCGACGCCGAGTGTGTCCGCGCCGTCGCCGAGGGTGCGCTGATCGGCCGGTACTCCTTCACCACCTACAAGTCCGAGGCGAACGACGATGCCCCCGGCAACCTGGTCGTGCTGACCGACCTGGCCCGCAACCGCGACGCCAAGGCCGCCCTCGAGCGTGCGCAGATCGTCGCCGACGCGGTCCACCAGGTCCGCGACTGGGTGAACATGCCGCCGTCCGACCTGCACCCGGTCGAGTTCGCCGCGCACGCGGTGAAGCTCGGCAAGGAGTACGGCGTCAAGGTCGAGGTGCTCGACGAGAAGGCCCTGGTCAAGGGCGGGTACGGCGGCATCCTCGGGGTCGGCCAGGGCTCCACCAACCCGCCCCGGCTGGTCCGGCTCACCTACACGCCGAAGAAACCGGTCACCCACCTGGCCTTCGTCGGCAAGGGCATCACCTTCGACTCCGGCGGCCTGTCGCTGAAGACCGCCAGCGGCATGATCAGCATGAAGTCCGACATGGCCGGCGCGGCGGCGGTGATCGGCGCCACCCTGGCGATCGCCCGGCTCGGCCTGCCGGTCCAGATCACCACCTACGCCGCGATGGCGGAGAACATGCCGTCCGGCTCGGCCGCCCGGCCGTCCGACGTGCTGACCATGTACGGCGGTAAGACGGTCGAGGTGCTGAACACCGACGCCGAAGGCCGCCTCGTGCTCGGCGACGCGCTGGTCCGCGCGTCCGAGGACGAGCCCGACCTGATCGTCGACGTGGCCACCCTGACCGGCGCCTGTGTCGTTGCCCTGGGCACCAAGGTGGCCGGCGCGTTCGCCAACACCGACACCGCCCGGGACCGGGTGGTGGACGCGGCGGTCGCGGCCGGCGAGGCGATGTGGCCGCTGCCGATCCCGTCGGAGATGCTCGACAAGCTCCGCTCGCACTCCAAGGTCGCCGACCTGGCGAACATCACCGGCGAGCCCTGGGGCGGTGCCCTGGCGGCGGCTGCCTTCCTCGGCGATTTCGTTGCCGAAGGCATCGACTGGGTGCACCTCGACGTGGCCGGCCCGGCCTTCAACGACGGCGGCCCGTCCGGCTACACGCACACCGGCGGCACCGGCTACGGCGTCCGCACCCTGGTCGAACTGGCCGCCGCGGCCAGCTAGTGCCCGCGGGCCGGGTCGAGTTCGCTCGACCCGGCCGCGCTAGGCCAGACCGTTCTTCTTCATCCGGGCGTTGTACTCGCGCATCCGCGGCGGGTAACCGACCACGGCGGCGTCGTACGACGGGATGCCCAGTTTGTTGGCGAAGTTGTGCGCCCAGGCGACCGAGGGGACCCGGCGGCGGGTCCACTCGCCGTCGATCGCGACCAGCAGCAGGGTGTAGTCCGTCACCGCCGTCTTCGGCTCGACGAAACCCTCGACGCCCTGCCGCGTCTGGGCGAACTCCCGCAGGTGCGCCTGGTCGGGACTGTCCGACTTGCGCATCGTTCCGGCCTTCTGCCGGCGACCGAACCACTTCATGCAGACAAGTGTCCCCTACCTCCGCAAGTCAACTGGTGCAATCCAGCGAGATCAGGGTCAGCACGAGGACCACGCCGACCACCCCGACCCGGCCACCGAGCCCGATCTTCGGCACCCCCGGCACGGAGGCCCCGAACACTCCGCTGAACACACCGAACGCGGTGGTTTCGCCGATCCCGCTCTCGATGATCGAGGCGACGGTCAGCGCGATCGAGGCGACCGTGAGACCGAGGCAGGTGAACGGGAACGGCGCCCCGAGAGTGCAGCCGAGGCCCAGTACACCGACCGCCAGGTTGAGGACGTCGAGGGTGCCGAGCGAGGGACAGTCGTAGGCGCCGCCGGTCCCGTCCCGCAGTACGGCGGTGGTCGCGCCCGTCTCCGGATCGACGACCCAGAACGCATCGCCTTCGCCGCGGGCCGGGACGAGGACGATCTTGCCCTGGTAGGCGGCGAGCACGGTGGTCCAGCCGGCCTTGCCTGCTGGCGGAACTGTCGCGAGGAAGGCGGCCGTCGCGTCGGCGTCGCCGGTCACGATCGGCGACAGCTTCTTGCCGTTGACCCGGCGGAAAGCGCTCTGCTCGAAGGTGGCGGCCTCGGCGATGCTCGCGAGTGCCGACGCCTTCACCGCGGCCTGGAACGCGGTTGCCGGATCTGGGCCAAGGGCAACGACGTGGTTCAGGTCCGGCGGCAGGTCGATGTGCCGGCCGCCCGTTCCACCGACGCCTTGCCGTTCCTGCAGGATCGCGACCCGGAACGTCGGTACGGCACCGTTCACCACCGGCAGCGGGCTGAGCAGCGAGGTGAGCAGCCCGGGCACCCGTCGTACGGTGTTGGCCGCCTTCTTCACGATGTCGTCCGCCGACGCCGTCTTCCAGGTCGGGCGGAGCGGCTCGATCGACAGGTACGACGAGAGCACGTCGTCCAGCATCGCCGCCTGGGTCGTGATGCCGGGCTCGACGGCAATCGTGGTCACGCCGTACATCGCGGCGCGCGTCTCGGCGCAAGCGGCCGCGTCGTCCAGCGCTCCGACGGCCTCACCACGCTCGTTCAGCGGCAGGCCGGCCAACCGCCGGCGTACAGACTGGCCGTTCACCTCGAAGGTCACGTACAACCCCGCGAACGAGGACGGAGCCGCCGCCTTGGCCGGCACCTCGTACTTGGCCTGGCCCTTGATCGTGGCCCGGCCGGTGAGCGCGACGGCGGCCGTCCGACTCGTCGGGCCCTTCGCCGGCGCCCGATAGGTGAGCCGGTAGGTAGCCGCCGTACGCCGGGCAGCGAGCGGCTTGATCAGCGCGGCCAGCTTCGTCGCGACTCCCTTGTCGCGGGCGTCGAGCCGGGTGCCGTGCGAGAGCGCGAGGATCTTCGCGGTCGCCTTCTCGTCCGGCTGGCCGATCGCGAGGCAGAAGACCGGGACGCCGGAGTTCGCGAGCCGGCGCTGGTACCCCGGGATGTCCGCCGGGTCCTCGAGCGAACTCACGTTGTCGCTGACCAACACGATCGCGACGAGCCCCTGATCGAGGGCCGGCCCGCCGACCGTCTCCCAGACGCTCGAGTCGCTGTTGACCCCATGCAGAGCGGTCAACAGACCGGATGCGGTCGGAGCGGCCCAGGCCTCCTTGTCCGGTGCCGATCCCAGCCCCACCACCTGTACGTCGAACGCGGTCTGCGTCGCCGCGGCCTGCAAGGTCGAGGCGAGCGACTGCTCGAACGCCGCCTGAGCCGCCGGGGTCGACCAGGAACTGGTGACGCTGCCCGAGGTGTCGTAGGCGATCAGAACCCGCGGCCGACTGGTGTCTGTGGCATTGGATCGGATCGTCACCGACGTCGGCTGCCCGGCGCTGTCGGTGATCACGAACGAACTCGCATCCAGTCCGTCGACCGCGCGACCGTCCTTGTCCTTGACGCTCACATCGAGCATCACCTCGGGGAACGTCGTCGCGTTCGCCTGGACCTGTACGGCGGCAGCGGACGCGATCGCCTGCGCGCGCTTGTCCGCGGAGACCGCCTTGATCGAGCCGTAGGGTCCCTCGATCTCACCCTGCTTCCCCGACCGGTACACCTCGCCCTGGACCGACACGATCGGACCGGCCTGGCCGGGCGGCGCCTTCGACGGGTCGTCGCTTTGCACCCGTAGTACCGGCACTCGCACCGGGAGATCGGCGGCGGACTTCGTCTGGAGCGCCGCCTGCGGCCCGGCGACGGGAACGAAGGTCAGCAGCACCTGCCGGCCGACCACGACCTCGGTGCTCCACTCTCCGTGCACCAGGTCGATCATCTCGCCCCGCGGCGTCCGGCTGCCGAAGCCAGGGTTCGCGACGCCGGAGATGGTGACCTTGATGGTTGGCAGTTGGGCGGCCGGGTCGGCGTCCTCGAGATCGCTGGGTGCGGTGGTGGTCGTCTCCAGGTCGCCGAGCGCGAAGGCGTACTTGGTGGCGCCCTTCTCGGTGAACGTCACGAGCGGCACCCGGTCCGTCAGCAGGTCTGCTCGCGGCTTCACCTGCCGCGCCGAGGCAGGCAGCGCCGCGGAGATCGCAGGGGTCGGATCCGGGGCTTCGGGCGGCATCGACGGCGGTGTCGGCGGCTTCACGCCCACTGTCGCGAGCAGGCTCATCGCCTGGTCGATGCGCTTCTGGTCGGGCTTGAAGGCCGCGAGGCGGTCGCGGTACAGGGTGGCCAGGTCGATGGCGGCCGGGCGGGCGGCGATCTTCACCTCGGCCTGGAAGCCGGCCTTGGTGAGCAGGCTCGCGAGCAGGTCGGCGCGTTCCCGCAAGGTGCCCTGGCCGCCGCGCAACGTCGCGGCACTCCCCCAGCGGCGAGCCACTGCCGCATCCTCGTTCTCGGACCACGCCGGTACGACGGCGACGTTGTCGCGCACGAAGGCGACGATCTTGCCGGCGTCCTTCGTGGCCACCGCGTCGTCGGCCCGGTGGCTCAGATGATCAGGCGATGCCCGTACTGCATCCCGGAGGAGCTCCAGTGCGTGCTGGATCGGCGGTTCGTCCGACCCTTTCGCGCCCGGGTGTTTACTACAGGACTCGAGCATCGAGATGAGCGCCAGCGCTCCTGTGCCGGCCAGGAACGTCCGGCGACTCAACCCTTCGAAGTCGTTCGTCATGTCCCCGCCCGCTTCGTCATGTCCCCGCCCGCTTCGTCGCCAAGAGTGATCAATCGTTTGCACTTCGGAGGATAGGTTCGCGGGCCGCGTCCGTTCGGGCACATCTGCGGACCTTCGGGCGGACCTCAGGGCAACGGCGCTTTTCTGGGTTCTTTCCGGGTGGTCGCCGAGCCCGGGAGCGACGGTGGTGGGCCGCGGTGACAAGATGACGCCCGGGCCGGGACTCCGCGATCCGGGGACCGCCCGCCGACTCATACGCCCACGGAGGAACCTGTGACTACTGCGGCAGACAGCGCTACGACCTACGACCTGCTGATCCTCGGCGGCGGCAGTGGCGGGTACGCCGCCGCGCTGCGGGCCGCGGTCGCTGGGATGTCGGTGGCACTGGTCGAGAAGGACAAGCTCGGCGGTACCTGTCTGCACCGCGGCTGTATCCCGACCAAGGCGCTGCTGCACGCGGCGGAGGTCGCCGACTCGGCGCGCGAGAGCGAGCAGTTCGGCGTACGGGCGACCCTCGAGGGCGTCGACATGGGTGGCGTGAACAAGTACAAGGACGGTGTCGTCGACCGGCTCTTCAAGGGCCTGCAGGGGCAGATCAAGTCCCGCGGCATCACGGTGATCGAGGGCGAGGGACGGCTCACCTCCCCGACGACGGTCGCGGTGAACGGTACGACGTACACGGGGAAGAACGTGATCATCGCGTCCGGCTCCTACTCGCGCTCGCTGCCCGGGCTGGAGATCGACGGCAACAGGGTGATCGCTTCGGAGCACGCGCTGACGCTCGATCGGGTGCCGGAGTCCGCGGTGATCCTCGGCGGCGGTGTGATCGGTGTCGAGTTCGCGAGCGCTTGGACCTCGTTCGGTACCAAGGTGACGATCGTCGAGGCGCTGCCGCGGCTGGTCCCCGCCGAGGACGCGGACTGCAGCAAGACGCTGGAGCGGGCGTTCCGCAAGCGCAAGATCGCCTTCAAGACGGGTACGCCGTTCGAGTCGGTCGACACCCACGACAACGGCGTGCGGGTCACCGTCGCCGGTGGCGAGGTGATCGAGGCCGAGGTGCTGCTGGTCGCCGTCGGGCGCGGGCCGAACACGGCCGGGCTCGGGTACGAGGAGGTCGGGATCGCGCTCGACCGGGGCTTCGTCACCGTCGACGAGAACCTGCAGACCAGCGTCCCCGGCGTGTACGCCGTCGGCGACATCGTGCCCGGGCTGCAGCTCGCGCACCGCGGGTTCCAGCAGGGCATCTTCGTCGCCGAGCACCTGGCCGGGCTCAACCCGGCGCCGATCGACGAGGCCGGCATCCCCCGCGTCACCTACTCCGAGCCCGAGGTCGCGTCCGTCGGGCTCACCGAGGAACAGGCGAAGGCGAAGTACGGCGAGGTCGAGGTCCTCAACTACAACCTCGGCGGCAACGGCAAGAGCCAGATCCTCAAGACGGCCGGCTTCGTGAAACTGGTCCGGGCCAAGGACGGCGCCGTGGTCGGCCTGCACATGGTCGGCTCCCGGGTGGGCGAACTGATCGGCGAAGCGCAGCTGATCTACAACTGGGAGGCGTTCCCGGCCGACGTCGCGCCGCTGGTGCACGCCCACCCGACCCAGAACGAGGCCCTCGGCGAAGCCCACATGGCGCTGGCCGGAAAGCCTTTGCATTTCCACGAGTAGTTTTGAGTCCGCCGGAACGGTTGGGGCGTCGTGACCCGTGTCCCGCCCGTTCCGGTGGCACCGTAGGCTGACACTCGAACCGATCAGACGAAGGAGCAACGACCGTCATGCCGACCTCTGTATCCCTGCCGGCCCTCGGGGAGAGCGTCACCGAAGGAACCGTCACCCGCTGGCTCAAGCAGGTCGGCGACACGGTTGCCGTCGACGAGCCCCTGCTGGAGGTCTCGACCGACAAGGTCGACACCGAGATCCCCTCCCCCGTCGCCGGTACCTTGCTCGAGATCAAGGCCGCCGAGGACGAAACCGTAGAGGTCGGCGCCGAACTGGCCGTCATCGGCGACGCCGGCGAAAGCTCCGGTACGCCGTCCGCCCCGGCCGAGTCTGCGCCCGCCGAGTCCGCGCCCGTCGCCGAGCAGGCGCCGGCTGCCGAGCAGGCTGACGCAGCTCCCGCCGACACCTCTGCGCAGGCACCCGCCGCGCAGGCACCGGCCGAG